>JALYSW010000100.1 GCA_030854615.1 Gemmatimonadota bacterium | reverse complement strand
GAGATGTTCGGCGGTGGAGCGCGCGGCAATCAGCGCTCGGGCGCCGACGTCAAGATCACGATGCCGCTCACCCTTCCCGAGGTCATGATCGGCGTCGAGAAGAAGATCGTCGTCAAGCTGCTCGATCCGTGCGAGCGTTGCGAAGGCTCGGGCGCGGAGCCCGGGACGAAGCCGCAGCGATGCGCAACGTGCGCGGGCAGCGGCGAAGTGCGCCGCGCGCAGCGCTCGTTCTTCGGCCAATTCGTGAGCGTGGCGCCATGCCCGACGTGCGCCGGAGAGGGGAAGACGATCGAGATGCCGTGCAAGCGCTGCAAGGGCGAAGGACGCAGCCGTACGGAGCACACCATTACGGTGCCGATACCGGCCGGCGTGTCGACGGGGCAGTATCTCATGCTGCGCGGGCAGGGAAGCGTCGGCCCGCTCGGCGGTCCGCGCGGCGACATCCTCGTCGCCTTCGAGGTCGAAGACGATCCGCGCTTCGAGCGCGATGGTGCGGATCTCTATACCGAGGTGCTCGTGACGTACGGGCAGCTGGTGATGGGCGCAGACATCCAGGTGCCGTACATCAACACGACGCTCTCGCTTCGAGTGCCGAATGGCACGCAGAGCGGGCAGCAGTTCCAGCTTCGCGGTCGTGGTTTGCCGCGCGTGAACGCGAGCGGATCGGGCGACCTGCAGGTGCGCGTCCAGCTCTGGACGCCGCAGTCGCTCAGCGACGAGCAGAAGACGATCATCGAGGCGCTGCGCGAGGCCGAGGCGGCGCCGCCGGCGACGCGCGCGCGCGGCTTCTGGTCGCGCATGAAGGATGCGCTTGGTGCTTGACGTCGCCGTGCCGATGACGTCGCGCTGGGTCTCGCTGCACATCGAGGCGCCTGAGGGCGCCGTGCGCGAGCGCGTGGTCCAGCTGCTCATGGACGGTGGAGCGGGGGCGGTGCAGGAGGTTGGTGCGGCGCTGCTCACGCATCTCGTCGAGGGCGCAGAGCTCGACGCCTTGTGCGCATCGCTCGGCGCCGCGGGCGCGTCGGTCGAGCGCACGCCGCTCGGGGAGGTGGACTGGAGCACGCGCTGGGTCACGCGCGTGGGCGTGCAGCGCGTCGGCCGCATCGCCGTCGCGCCGCCGTGGATGAGCGACGACATTGCCGACGCAGAGATCCGGATCCTGATCGAGCCCGCGATGGCGTTCGGTACCGGTGAGCACGAGACGACGCGCGGCGTGCTCACGCTGATGCAGAATCTCGTCGTGCCGGGCGCGCTCGTCGCCGATCTCGGAAGTGGAAGCGGCGTGCTCGCAATTGCCGCGGCGAAGCTGGGCGCGCGGCGCGTCGTCGCGATCGAGATGGACCCGGACGCGATCGGAAACGCGATGGAGAACGTCGAGCGCAACGGCGTCTCGGCGCAGGTGACGGTGCTGCAAGGCGACGCTGCGGCGCTCCTGCCGCTGATTGCGCCAGTTTCGCTGATCGTCGCGAACATCATCTCGTCTGTTATCATCGAGCTGTCACCGGCGATGGCGCGGGCGCTTCCCCCTGGCGGGAGGGCTGTGATCAGCGGCATTCTCGTCACGGAGCGCGAGCCGCTCCTGGCATTGCTGGCGGCCGACGGCTGGACCCTGGAATCCGAACTTCGCGAGGGAGAGTGGTGGAGCAGCGTGATCGCACGGCAATAGCCACGTTTTTCGCGTCGGAGCCCATGGTCTCGGGGCGAGTGACGACGCTCAGCGAAAGCGAGGCGCACCATGCGCGTGTGCGCCGTATCTCGATCGGCGATCGTCTGCGTCTCGTCGATGGGGCGGGCGGCGTCGGCTATGGCAACGTCGTCAGGCTCGCGAAGGCGCATGCGATGGTCGAGGTCGATCTGCTCGATCGGATCGATCCGCTCCCCGTCATCCACCTCATGGTGCCAATTGCCGACCGCGACCGCATGCTGCTCGTGGGCGAGAAGGCGACGGAGCTCTCGGCGTTCAGCTGGCGCCCGGTGATGTGGCGGCGCTCCCGCGATGTGTCGCCGCGCGGCGAGGGGATGTCGTTCCAGACCAAGCTGCGCGCGCGCATGGTCGGGGCGCTCACGCAGTCCGGTGGCGCGTGGCTGCCTGTCGTCTATCCCGATGCCCCGCCCGATCGCGCCGTCGCCGCCTGTCCCGCGGGGACGCGCTGGCTGCTCGACAAGGCTGGCGAGCCGCTTCCGTCGCTGCCGATCACCGCGCCGATCACCCTCGCGATCGGCCCGGAGGGCGGACTCGAACCGGGCGAGCGCACTGAGCTGCTGGGCGCGGGATTCGTCCCCGTGACGCTCGCGCCGCTCACGCTGCGCTTCGATACCGCGGCGATCGCATCGCTCGGCATCGTGCGCGCGACACTCTCTGCGGCGGCGGAACGCGCGCGTGTCTGACGACTGTCTCTTCTGCCGCATCCTCAGCGGCGAGATCCCCGTGGACTTCGTCGCCGAGACGCCGGAGTGCGTGGCCTTCCGGGACAACAACCCGCAGGCGCCGACGCACATCCTGATCGTGCCGCGCGCGCACATCCCGACGCTGGGCGACGTGAAGGATCCGCTCATCATGGGGCGGATCACGCGGCTGGCGACCGAGATAGCGGCGAGCGAAGGGATCGCAGGGTCGGGGTATCGCGTGGTGGTCAACACGGGCAGCGACGGCGGGCAGACTGTCAATCACCTGCACATGCACCTGCTCGGCGGCCGCCACATGACGTGGCCTCCGGGGTGAGACACCCCGCGGCATGATGCGCGCGCCTCGCGTTTCGCGTTAGTTTCCCTCCATGACAAATCCCGCCGGAGCGGCCTCCGTATCCGAGCTACAGGCGAAGATTCAGGGGGACCTCAATACCGCGCGCAAGGCGCAGGACAAGAACGCGGTCCTGCTGCTCGGGACC
This sequence comes from Gemmatimonadota bacterium, assembly GCA_030854615.1. Classification (GTDB taxonomy): domain Bacteria; phylum Gemmatimonadota; class Gemmatimonadetes; order Gemmatimonadales; family Gemmatimonadaceae; genus FEN-1250. The sequence goes on along the minus strand of JALYSW010000100.1, from coordinate 545 downwards.
ATCCTCGCGGACATCAAGAATCGGCGCATCGAGGAGAAGCGCGAGCTCTCCGACGTCGAGGTGGGCGAGGTGCTTCGCAGGGGGATCAAGAAGCGCCGCGAGTCGATCGAGATGTATGACAAGGCGGCGCGCGCCGATCTCGCGGGTCGCGAGCGCGCGGAGGTCGCGACGCTCGAGGCCTATCTTCCCGCGAATGTGAGCGACGATGAGATTCGCGCCGTGATCCGGAAGGTGATCGGCGAGGGCGCGACGAACATGGGCGGCGTAATGGGAAAGGTGACCCCGATGTTCAAGGGTCGGTCGGAAGGATCGACGATCAGCCGGATCGCGAAAGAGGAGTTGAGCAGCCCCCGTTGAGTGTTGCATGAATAAACACGCGCTAGGAGTTCTCGAGTATTCGCGCGTGCTCGACGTTCTCGCGGATCGCGCGACGTCGGCGCTGGGCGCGGCGCGCATCCGCGCCATGGAGCCGCGGCGCGACATCGAGTGGATGGAGACGGAGCAGCGTCGAGTGATCGCGACGCGCGCGGTGGTCACCTCCGAAA
>JALYSW010000089.1 GCA_030854615.1 Gemmatimonadota bacterium | reverse complement strand
CTCGCGCAGGATCTGCGACACGATCGCCCCGTCGCGGTAAAGGTCCTGCGGCAGGAGCTCGCCGCGGTGATCGGCGCCGAGCGGTTTTTGGCGGAGATCAAGATGACGGCGGCGCTGCAGCATCCGCACATCCTCCCGCTCTTCGATTCGGGGCAGGCGGACGGCTTCCTCTTCTACGTAATGCCGGTGATCGAGGGCGAGTCGCTACGCGACCGCCTCAATCGCGAGCATCAGCTTCCCGTCGAGGACGCGGTGCGGCTGACGAAGGAGATCGGCTCCGCGCTCGACTACGCGCATCGTCACGGCGTCATCCATCGCGACATCAAGCCCGAGAACATCCTTCTGCACGACGGCTCGGCGCTCGTCGCCGACTTCGGCATCGCGCTCGCGGTAAGCCAGGCCGGCGGCAATCGCATGACGGAAACCGGCCTCTCGCTCGGCACGCCGGGCTATATGAGCCCCGAGCAGGCGACGGGCGAGCGCGGACTCGATGCGCGCTCCGATGTCTACTCGCTCGGATGTCTCCTCTACGAGATGCTCGCGGGTGAGCCGCCGCACACGGGGCCGACCGTGCAGGCGGTGATCGCGGCCGTCGTCACGAAGGAGCCGACGCGGCTCTCGGAGCGCCGGCGCACGGTGCCGCTCAACATCGATCTTGCCGTGCACAAGGCACTCGCGAAGCTGCCGGCGGATCGCTTCGCCAGCGCGGATGCATTCGTGCGCGCACTCAACGAGCCGGCCGCGGGCGCGACGTATGCGGCGATGACGGGCGCGGTGCCGGCGGCGCGGCCCGAATCATCGATTGGGAAGACGATCGCGCTCGTCGCCGCGATGCTCCTCCTTGCGGCACTCGCCGCGTGGGGATGGCTGCGTCCGCGCGACGTCGCGCATTTCAATCGCTACGCGCTCTTTCTCCGTCCCGGCGAAACCGTCTCCTCAACCGCGAACGGAAATCACGTCGCGATCTCGCGCGATGGACGCCGCATGATCTATGTCGGCCGCGGGGAGACGGGGATTCGGCTCATGCTCAAGAGCGCGGACCAGCTGTATCCCACGGTACTGCAAGGGACCGAGGGCGGAACGAGTCCGTTCTTCTCGCCGGATGATCGCCAGGTGGGCTTTATCAAGGATGGACGTAAAGTCCTCGTCACGTCGCTCGAGGGAGGCTCGCCGCTCACGCTCACCGAAGCCGCGAACACGACGGCTGGCGACTGGGGGAGCGACGGCTACGTGTACTTCGAGACAGACTCGGGGGTGGCTCGGATTCGATCGTCCGGCGGGCACGTGGAGCCCGTGTTCACCTTTCCAAAGGGAGGCAAGTACATCGGGGCCGAGTGGCCCGTCGTTCTACCGGGAGCCCACGGGCTCCTCTTTCGACGCAGGCTCGAGGGTCAGGGCGCGAGCGACTACGAGATCATGGCGATGCCTCTTCCCACAGGAGAGGCGCACGTCGTCACGCGCGGCATCTTCGCAACCTATGCTCGGAGCGGACATCTCCTCGTCGTCACCGCAGACGGCAAACTGCTCGCAATTCCCTTCGACGCCGGCAAGATGACGCTGACGGGCCCACCCGTCGCGATGTACGATGGACTCGAGATCAATCCGTTTTATGCCGGGATCTCGATCTCCAACGATGGTACGCTCGTATATCCCACCGCAAGCCAATCGTCGACGCGTGAAATCGTGTCGGTGACGCGCGACGGTATCGCGAGCCGGGTGGACTCCGCGTGGAAGGTGGGTGGGACGATCACCGACCTCTCGATGTCGCCGAATGGTCGTTCGCTTGCGATCACGCTGCTCCATAACGGCAGCAGAGACCTCTGGGTCAAGCAGCTTCCAACCGGACCGTTCTCACGGCTCACCTTCGGCGATACCTCCTTCATGCGGCCGACGTGGACGAAGGACGGCAGCCACCTTGTATACCTTGGCGACCGGGGGGACGGTTCGGGCAATGTTTACACGAAGCGTGCGGATGGAGTAGGCGAGGCGAAGCGCATTCTGACGCCGCGGTTGGGAATGTCACAGGTGTTCGAATCGCCGGACGCGCAGTGGCTCATCCTGCGAAGCGCGGCGGCAGCTGAAGGTAACGCTGACATCTTTGCGGTGAAGGCGGGCGACACCACGCTCGTTCCGCTCGTGACCACGCCGGCCCGCGATGCCTTTCCCGCTCTTTCGCCGGACGGCAAGTGGTTGGCCTACGCATCGGATGAGTCGGGGTCGTTCGAAGTCTACGTGCGGCCATTCCCGAACGTCGGAGATTCGCGCTTTCAGGTGTCGACCGCAGGCGGAATCAGCCCCCTCTGGGCACACAGCGGCAAGGAGCTCTTCTTCCGCAACAACCACAACGATCTCGTCGTCGCACAGATCTCGACGGCGCCGTCGTTCACCGTCACGTCGCAGAAGGTGCTCTTCCCGCTCGCAGGCATGGCCTTCGGTGCCGAGATACAACCGTACGTCGTCGGCCTCGACGACAAACACTTCCTGATGATGCGTGAAACGGTAGCGGCGGAGGCTGGGCTGATCGTGATCAACGAGCATTGGTTCGACGAGATCAGGGCAAAGGCGATCAAGTAGGAAGCTGCACCAACGCGCGCGTGAGCTCGGACACCACCCGCTCGGCGTTCCCCACCGTGAAGGGCATCGGGGGGCGGATCTTCACGACATTGTGATAGGGCCCGTCGGTGCCGAGCAGAATGCCGCGCTCGCGAATGCGATTCGCCACGAACGAAGCCTCCGCGCCAGCCGGCTCGAGCGTCTCGCGGTCGCGCACGAGCTCCACGCCCCAAAAAAGCCCCGAGCCGCGCACATCCCCCACGATGGGGAAGCGCTCCATGAGCGCGCGCAGCTGCGGGCCCAGCGCCTCGCCGACTACTCGCGCGTGCTGCTGCAGCTTCTCGTCACGCACCACATCGAGCACCGCGATCCCCACGGCGCACGACACGGTGTTGCCGCCGAAGGTGCTGAAATACTCCATCCCGTTGTTGAAGTCGCCGGCGATCTCTCGCGTCGTCGCCACCGCGCCAATCGGATGCCCGTTGCCGAGCGGCTTCCCCATCACGACGATGTCGGGAACGACGCGCTGCTCCTCGAACGCCCAGAAGTGCGTGCCCATGCGTCCGAGCCCGGTCTGCACCTCGTCGGCGATGCACACGCCGCCGGCCGCGCGCACGAGCTCGTACGCGTACATGAGATATTCGGGGGGGAAGATGATCTGCCCGCCCACACTCGGACATGTCTCGGCGATGAACCCCGCGATGTCGCGCCCTTCGGCGTGCACACGGTCGATCGCGTCGCCCAGGAGCGATGAGTACTTCAATCCCGCCTCGGGATCGTCCGCCTTGTACTCGCCGCGATAGACATCCGGAAGCGGAGCAACCTGCACCCAGTCTGGCGCGCCCGTTCCGCCCGGACCGGCGTGTTTGTACGGACTGATGTCGATCAGCGACGTCGTGTTGCCATGATACGCACCCTCGAGCACGACCATGTCCCGGCGCCTCGTGTGTGCGCGCGCGAGCCGCAGCGCGAGCTCGTTCGCCTCGCTCGCCGAATTCACGATGTAGCAGATATCGAGCGGCGCCGGCATCGTCTCGATCAACCGGCTCGCATACTCGGAGAGCAGATCGTTCAGATAGCGGGTGTTCGTGTTGAGCACGCGCATCTGTCGCACCGCCGCGTCGACGACGCGCGGATGGCAGTGCCCCACGTGCGGCACGTTGTTGTATGCGTCGAGGTACCGGCGCCCATCGTCGTCGTACAGGTACTGCATCCATCCGCGCTCGACACGTAGCGGCGTTTGGTATGCGATGCTGAGACTCCCACCTATCACCTCACGCCGCTTCGCGAGCGAGA
>JALYSW010000067.1 GCA_030854615.1 Gemmatimonadota bacterium | reverse complement strand
ACCATCGCCGTCATCACGCCAAAGATGCCGACCGCAGAGAGCGCGAGCGCGATCATCGCGAAGATGCCGAGGAGGGACGCGCTGAAGCGCTGGCGAGAGAGCGAGGCATCGAGCACCGTTTCCATCGAGCGAATCGGACCGAGCGTCTGATCGGGATCGAGCGCGGCAAGGTCGCGCGGAAGCGCTGCGGCAACGCCCGCCGCATTGCTCCGCGTGCGCACGAGCAGCGACAGATCCGGCCAGCCCCACTGATGGTTCGGCAGATAGAAAGCCGGCGCCGCCTGCTGATCGAGCGCGTCTCGGCGCACGTCACCGACGACTCCGACCACGGCGCGCAGCGAGTCTCCGGGATAGATGCGCTTCCCGAGAGGACTCTCGCCGGGCCAATACTTCTTCGCGAACGCCTCGTTGACGATTACCACCTTTGGACCGGCGGAGTCATCCTGCGCGGTGAAGAAGCGGCCTGCCTTGAGTGGAATTTTCAGCACCGAGAAGAAGTCCGTCGTCACCGCATCTGCTGCCTCGCTATGTGCCGGCGGATCGTTCGGCGCGTGCGGCTCACTCTCGAGAGCGAATCCGCTGGTCGACCGTTCGCCTGCTATGGGCACGATGCTCACGCCAGCTACCTCCTCGACACCGGGCGTCGCGCGCACCTTCTCCATCATCCGGTCGTAAAACGCGGCCTGGCATCCGTCGGTCTGGTACTTGGACGATGGCAGCGACATCCGCGTGGTGAGAATGTTGTGCGCATCGAATCCGGGATGAACGTTCTCCAATTTCAGCAACGTGGCACTGAGCAGCCCTGCGCCCGCGAGCAGGATGAGGGAGAGCGCGACCTCCGCGATCACGAGCGCGGATCGCGTGCGATTCCCGCTGCCGGAGACTGTGACGGAGCGCCCGCCATCTTTGAGCGTTCCATTGAGGTCAGAGGTGCTGAGCTGCAGCGCCGGCGCAACGCCGAAGAGCAGTCCGGTGCCGATGGTCACGAGCGCCGTGAACATCACGACGCGCCAATCGAGCGTGATGCCGTGCACGCGTGGAATCGCGCGCGGGGCGATGGCGAGGAGCAAATCGGTGCCCCACACGGCGAGCAGCAGTCCGAGCGCGCCGCCAACGATCGCGAGGAGCACGCTCTCCGTCAGCACCTGGCGAAGGATCACCGAGCGAGTCGCACCGACCGCGGTGCGCACGGCAACCTCCTTCGCGCGAAGCGTCGAGCGCGCGAGCATCAGATTCGCAACGTTCGCGCAGGCGATGAGCAGCAGGCATCCCACCGCGCCAGCCAGCAGCAGGAGCGAGCTCTGTGAACCCTTGACGATGGTGTCCTGAAGATTCTGAATTCCCGCCTGTCGCTCCGCGCCGAACGTGGGATAGAGCTCGCGTAGGTGAGCGACGACCGTCTGCAGCTCGGAGAGCAGCTCGCCGCTCGTGGCCCCGGGAGCGAGACGTGCGACACCCGAGAGATAGTGCGCGCCGCGCTGCTGCTCGAACGTCGAGTCGCCCGCGAGCTCGAGCGGCACCCACGCGTCCATGTCCACGGCGCGGCTGGGGTAGCTGAACCCCTTCGGCATCACCCCAATCACCGTGTAATCGTTCGCATCGAGGCGAACGACCTTGCCGATCACCTTCGGATCGCCGTTGAACTGGCGCTTCCACTCGCCGTAGCTGATCACCACCACCTGCCCGCGCTTCGGAAGCTCTTCCTCCATCGTTGGCGAGCGGCCGAGCAGCGGCGCGACGCCGAGCACCCGGAAAAGATTTGAGGAGATTTGCGCGCCGCGCAGCTGCAGCGCAGCATCGTTGCTTCTGAGGCTGAAAGCGTCGTCGGTATAGACGGCGAGATCGGCGCGCTTGGTCGCCGCACGCATGTCGACGAAGTCCGGCCCGGAGAGTGCCCCCGCCTCCGCCTTCCCTCGGCTCGAGCCGTACGCCACCAGCCGCTCGGCCTCCGGAAAGGGAAGCGGCTTGAGGAGCACTCCGTTCAGGACGCTGAAGATCGCGGCGCTCGCGCCGATGCCGAGTGCGAGACAGATGACGGCGAGCGCCGTGAAGCCCGGACGCGAGATGAGCATCCGCTGCGCAAAACGCAGATCGCGAACGAAAGACTCCATGATCAGCTGACCTCGAATCCGGACTCGCGTAGCTGCTGCTCATCGTGGCGAGCCTGTTCCTGATTCAGATCCTCGACGATCAGTCCGTCGAAGAGATGGATCGAGCGATCTGCGTGACGCGCATAGCGAGGATCGTGGGTTACCATGATGATCGTCGCGCCTTGCCGGTGGAGATCGCGGAGCAGCTCCATCACCGCTTCGCCATTCGTCGAGTCGAGGTTACCCGTCGGCTCGTCGGCGAGGAGAATGAGCGGCTCGCCCGCGACCGCGCGCGCGACGGCGACGCGCTGCTGCTGACCACCCGACAGCTGCGACGGATAGTGCTTCATGCGGTGCGACATCCCGACCTTCTCGAGCGCATCGTGCACGCGCTTCTTCCGCTCACTCCCTTCCATGCCGCGATAGGTGAGCGGGAGCTCGACGTTCTCGTAGACGGTGAGATCGCCGATCAGGTTGAACGCCTGGAAGATGAATCCGATCTGCCGGTTGCGCACCCGCGCACGCTCGGCCGCGCTCAGCTTGCCTACCGGCTCGCCGTCGAGCAGATAGGTGCCGCCCGATGGCGTGTCGAGCAGGCCGAGAATGGACAGCAGCGTCGTCTTGCCGCAGCCCGACGGCCCCGCGATGGCGAGATAGCCGCCCCGTTTGACCTCGAGATGAATCCCGGACAGCGCGTGCGTCTCGACCTCGTCCGTGTAGTAGACCTTCGTGATCCCATCGAGGCGCAGCAGCGGTGAATCGAGCGTCGTCGTGCCGGCGGAGAATGGCTGTGGTGTCGTCATTGTGCTCGCGGGAGTGAGGGCTGCGGTGGTGGAAGCGAGGCTGCGGAGGCGGAACGCGCTATCGTTGTTGAGTGATCGTCACTGCACGCGCACTTTCTCGTGCGCATCCATCGCCGACATGTCGGAGATGATCACGCGATCGTGCACGTTGAGACCCTGCTTGATCTCGATGGTGTTCACGGAGCTGCGTCCCAGCTTGACGTTCACGCGCGACGCCTCGGTACCGTCGGGTGACAGCCTGAACATCCCAACCGTGCTTTCGGCCTGTCCGTACGACGGACGGCCGATGTAGAGGACGTCCTTCAGCCGCTCGATCTCGATCGTTCCGTCGACGGAGAGGTCGGGGCGCGCGCCCGGGAGCGTGCCGTCGAGCGAGACCTCGACGCCAACGGTTCCGTTTTGCGCCGACGGATCGATGCGAAATACGTGGCCGGCGATGATCCCGTTTCGCGTATCGATCTGCGTGGGCTGATTGATCTGGATGTCCTTCGCCTGCGTCTCCGGGATGCGCAGCACGGCCTTGAGCTTCCCCGGCTGCGCGACCTTCGCGAGCAGCGTCCCCGGCTGGAGCCACTGCCCCGGCTGGAGCTCCATGTCCTGCACGACGCCGTCGGCGCCGGCGAGCACCTTCATCGACTGCACCCGCGCTTCCTGGTAGCGCACGATGTCGCGCAGCTTCGCGACCTGGTCGCGCTGCAGCGAGATCTGCTCCTTGATGTTGTCCGACATCACGGTGAGGCGCTGCTGCTCGATGCGCATGCGCGTCGCGAGCTCGACGCTCTTGTCTCGCGCCCTTCCGGCATCGTTCTTCGACAGGAGGCTATCGAGTCCGCTCGCGACCTCGGCGTTGCGCTGCGCATCGTTGTAGTCGGTGCGCGTCGTCGCGACGACGCCTTCCTGGTTGAGGCGCGCCGTCTCGAGGTTCGTCTTGAGCGTCACGAGCGCGCCCTCCGCACCATTGAGCTGTTGCTCAGCCGTGAGCGCCTCGAGCTGCACGTCCGGATTCGAGAGCTCGACGAGCACCGTCCCGGCGTCGACTTTCGCACCGGGGCGCACGAGCACGCGCTCGACGCGGCCGGCGGTGACGGTCGAGACGAAGCGGATCTGCTCGGGCTGGAGCGTTCCCGGGCCGCGCACCTGGCGCACCATCTCGCCGCGGCGCACGGTGTCGATCCAAAGCGAGCCGCGCTCGACGGTCGGCGGCGCGGCCTCGAGGCGGCTGAGGGCGACGGTGACGCCGATGAGTGCGACGGTGGCGGCGCCGATGTAGACGACGCGCTTTCCCTTCTTCGGCGGCTCGCGCTGGATATCCAAAACGTTTCCCGTGGGCGTGAAATCGAACCATCAGCGAGCTCGTCGAACGCAAATGCTCTGCGAGCTCGAGGGCGTGCTAATGGAATGATCGTGCCACGAGTTATTTTCTATAAGTTGTTATCACCTAACAACTTATATCGTTCGTCAAAGCGTCGCACCGAGCCGGACACGTCCGGAATTGAGAATGGCCGTCCCAAAATCAAACACAGACACAGATGCGGGCTCAACAATCGGCCGCAGCAAATCGCTGCGACAGCGCCGGCGCGCGCTTACTGATCCTTCCCGTTCCCGACGTTCTTCTGGAGGCTTTCCACGAACACCTTCAGATCGGCCGGCGCCGATGATCCGTCCGTCGTGAGGAGCGCGGCAACGCTCTTGGAATCCGCCCCATTCGGCAGGTTCGGTGACGTCGCGTACTCCTTCTTGTTCGCATCGTAGTCGCTCTCCCACTTCGTTCCCGAGAGGCTGACGCCGGCGAAGAGTCCCTTCGTCTTGGAGTACGAATAGATCTCGGCCTTCGCCTTGTAATCCGTTTCGGCCGAGAGATTCCTGCCGACCGGCCCTGCCGCAACCGACGCGCCCGCACCGATGTCGAACGTCGACGACGCGAGCCGCTGCGCATCCTTGTTCACGAACACCAGCACGACGTCCGCCGACTGTCCGCCGATCTGTAAGCCGAAGCTTCCACCCTTGAGACCGACGAATACCGGTGTGCTCCATCCGTCCCCCATGCGGCAGCTGGCAACGCCGAAGCCGAAGCGTCCGCCCACGCCGAACCCCGCCTGCACGACGCCCGGCACCACGGCGATGCACGTCGCGGCGTCGAGCAACGATTTCGGTGGCGACTTGTCCGGCAGCGACACGAGCTCGCTCAGCACCTGCGCCGCGCGCTCGGCGCGCTTGCCGAGCTTCTCATCGTCTTTCTCGCCTTGCGCACGAAGCGATGAGGCGACTAGCGCCGACATGATGCACGCAGTGAGCGCGGCGCGATTGAATGAAGAACTGTTCATGCGTTGAACCTCTCGTGTGGACGGAGCCTGGCTGACATCATGCACTGTTCGCCTCGGCCGAACCAGGGACCGGAGGTCGTCATGCGTAGCAATGTAGCCGGGCAACTGTCGGACCAAGCCGAGCGGCGCTCGCTGCAGACGAACTCGATGTGGTTTCCTGAGTGATGCATCGTAGGGGATTCCCCTATGAAAGTTCCTCCGGGCCCTGACTGATTGCTCCTCGGAGAGGTGTACCTTCCGACCACGAGACGGTTGGCTGCACTTCTTCGGAGCACAGTGATGTCAGAACGCGGAAGCCCGACGATCATTCCCGCTGCGGGAATTCGGGAAGAGCCGGGCTTTCTCTCGAGCGCCGGCTCGAGGCGCGCGTTTCTGCGAAGCGGAACACTCGCGACAGTGGCCACCGCTGCGCTCGCAGCCTGCAAGCCGGGAACGAAGAGCGGCGACACGACGGCAGCGTCGACGCTGACAGCCACCGGCGCGGCAACCGGCGGGACGATGCCGACGGTTGTCGCGCCGACGGTGCGCGAATCAGCCGACGCGATGGACGCAATGCACGAGAAGGGGATCAAGGCCTTTCCGGCCAAGACCGAGGGGATTGGCAACGTCCTTCTCACGCCGCGTATCGAGAAGGGAGTGAAGATCTTCGACATCGTGGCGAAGAAGACTCCGTGGGAAGTAACGCCTGGGGTGAAGGTCGAGGCGTGGGCGTATAACGGAATGGTCCCGGGACCACAGTTCCGGGTGCGCGAAGGTGACCGCGTGCGGATCAACTTCCGGAACGAGCTTCCCGAGTCCACGTCGATTCATTTCCACGGCCTCGAGCTTCCCAACGATCAGGATGGCGTCCCCTTCATGACGCAGCCGCCGATCAAGCCGGACACATCATACACGTACGAGTTCACCGCGCCGAATCCGGGCTCGCACATGTATCACTCGCATCACAACTCGACGAAGCAGGTCAGCCTCGGACTGCTCGGCGCCTTCATCATCGAGCCGAAGAATCGCGCGAACGAGCCGCACGCCGATCTCGATCACATCATGATCCTGAACGACGGGCTGGGTGGCTACACGCTGAACGGAAAGGGCTTCCCGGCGACGGAGCCGCTCGTGGCGAAGCTCGGACAGACCGTGCGGATCCGGTTCATGAACGAGGGGATGATGATTCATCCGATGCATCTGCACGGCATGCACATGACGGTGATCACGAAGGACGGCTGGCCGGTTCCCGCTCCGTTCCGCTGTGACACACTGAACATCGCGCCGGGCGAGCGATGGGACGTGCTGGTGAAGTGCACAAACCCGGGGACGTGGGCCTTCCACTGTCACATCCTGCCGCACGCCGAAGCGGAGACGGGGATGTTCGGCATGGTGACGGCTCTGATCGTGAACCCCTAGCAGGACGCGACGCTCGGGTGCGCCTGGGCGCGGGAGGTATTGAGGAATGACGCCGGACCGTCGCCCGCTGCCACCCATGTTCGGGTGGATGCTGCCGCTCCTTCGCGTGCCACTCGTCGCGAAGGTGGCGGGGGCGAATGCGATCATCGTGCTGGCCGCGATCGCAGCCGCGGTGCTCATTCGTCGCGGGGCGCATGCACCGGAGCCCGTCAGCGCGCCGCTGATGCTGGTCGTCGCGCTCGCGATCGTGGGGAGCTTCCTGCTGAACACCGGGTTGGTCGTGCTGGCGCTACGGCCGCTGCAGCATCTCGAGTCGGCGGCGATCCGCGTGTCGCAGGGCGATTTCGAGTCGCGCGTGCAGCCGTCGGTGCTCGCCGACCGCGATGTCGCGCACGTGGGGAGCACGATCAATCTTCTGCTGAACGGGCTGGCCGAGGATCGCGCGCGGACGCGAGCGCTCGCGGCGACGGTGATCGGCGCTGGCGATCGGGAGCGCGCGTACGTCGCGCGCGAGCTGCACGATTCCATCGCGCAGACGCTCGCGGCGCTCGTGATGCAGATCGGTGCTGCTGCGCGCGACTGCCCGCTCCCAGAGCTGGCGACGCGGCTGGAAACGATCAAGGCGCTCGGGAGCGAGTCGCTCGAAGAGGTGCGGATGCTCGCCCATACGATGCATCCTCGCGTGCTCGACGACTTCGGGATCGCCTCGGCGCTGGAGCATCTCGCGCGCGAGGTGGGCGATCGAGCCGGCATCGCGATACTCGTCGATGTGACGGCGGCAGACGGGCTCGATGGACTGAGCACCGCAGGAGCATCGGTACTCTATCGCGTGGCGCAGGAGGCGATCGGCAACGCGGTGCGCCACGCGCATCCGCGCACGGTGCGGGTACGCATCGCGCGCGAGGCCGTGAGCGCGACGCTCGAGATCGCGGATGACGGCGACGGCTTCGATGTGGCCGCGTCCGCGGCGCGACGTCCCGGCATGGGGATGTTCACGATGCGCGAGCGCGTGGCGTTGATCGGCGGTCGCTTCTCGATCGACAGCGTCGCCGGCGCCGGCACGATGGTGGTCGCCAGCGTTCCGCTCAACTCTGCATGAGCGACCGGACCTCGACGAGCTCGATGCGGTTCCCGGAGATCGGTTAGCGGCTCACCACGCGTCTGGCGCGATCATCCCGGCATGCCACATCGGGTCCCACACGAGGGTCGTTGTGACGGTCTCGGCGCCCGGCACAGCGCTTGTCGCATTCACGATCGCGCAGGTGATGATCTGCTCCATTGGGCATCCGCGGGTGGTCAACGTGTGCGTGACACGCACGGTCGAGCCGTGCGCTGGCGGCGACGCCGCGCCTATCTCGACCTCGTAGACGAGGCCCAGCGTGACTATGTCGAGTCCAATCTCGGGGTCGATCACCGTGCGCAGCGCACGCCAGATGTCCTCGACCGCGCAAGTCGTCTGCGTCATCTCCAATCTCCTCAATGGTCCATCGATCGCGCGCGCGGCCGAATTCCGCACCTTGCCGTACCATGAGTTTCGCAGGATAGTTCACGTTCCGGAGTGACGCGTGTCACTGCCTCCGTCATTGCCTGCACCGAGCTCACGAGGAGCGCACTCCCATCGATCCCATCTCGCGGCTGCGCGCACTCCCGATCTTTGCGGAGCTCGACGACTTGGCGATTCAGCGCCTCGGGGCGCGCTGCGTCGTGCGGAGCGTGAGCGCCGGCCATTTGCTCTTCAGCGACGGCGAATCGTGCAGGGGATTGTACGTGATCGATAGCGGCCGCGTTCGGATCTATCGCACGACCCCTGATGGCAGGGAGCAGGTACTGCACCTCGAAGGTCCGGGACAGCCGGTGGCGGAGCTGCCGCTCTTCGACGGCGGCACCTATCCCGCCACGGCGATCACCCTCGAGCCAACGCGTCTCGTTTTCCTGGCGCGGGCGGATTTCGAGGCGATGTATCGGGAGCACCCGGATGTCGCGCACGCGATCATCCGCGCGCTTGGGAAGCGGCTTCGCCATCTGGTGCACGTGACCGAAACGCTCGCCTTCCGCGACGTCGCCGCGCGCCTCGCGTTGCTCCTCACCGGATACGCCGAGCGACTGGGCACGATGACGGACGAAGGGATCGTGCTCTCGCTCAACCGGACGCAGGAGGAGCTTTCGCTCGAGATCGGCACCGCGCGGGAATCCGTATCACGCGCCATGCGCGAGCTTCGGAAGAATGGTTTGATCGAGTCGCTCCCTGGCGCGCGGATGCGCATCCCCGACCTCGCGCGCCTGCGTGCGCGCGCACAGACCAGACCCTCATAGCTGAGACATCCGTCACGCCGTCGCAGGTACGCGTGAGATAGCCTTCGCTCATGTCGGGGGAAGAGCGCGCGCATACGCACGAAATGTTGACGGGGTCGAATCGCGGCGACGCTGCGCTCGACGTCGAACGTGTGCGAAGTGCGTTGGCGTTGGTCGCATACCCCGGGCTCACGCGTGATCTCGTTTCGTTCGGAATGGTCCAGCACGTCGATGTCATCGGGCGCGATGTACGTGTGCAACTCGCGCTGCGCCCGGGCGCAGAAGCGACAGCCGCACGATTGCGCGCGGATGTGACCGCGTGCCTGCGCGCCATCGGCGCGTCGGAGGTGATCGTCGAGATCGTAAAGCCGGCGCCCGTGCTGCGCGCGCTGCCGCAGATTCCACGCGCCGATGCGCCGCGCGCCACCGTTCCCGACCCGTGGGCAGAACGCGTACGACTCGGCGGGGTCCGTCACGTCGTGGCGGTGGGCGCAGGAAAAGGAGGCGTTGGCAAGAGCACTGTCGCGGTGAGCCTCGCGCTCGCGTTGCAGCGTGGCGGGCTCGCGGTGGGTGTGCTCGACGCGGATATCTACGGCCCGAGTGTACCGACGCTGCTCGGCATCGAGTCCGCCAAACACCACGTACGGATGACGGCCGACAAGCACATCATTCCGGTTTTCGCGCACGACCTCGCCATCATTAGCTTCGGATTCTTTCTCGGCGAGGGCTCGCCGGCGATCTGGCGTGGCCCGATGGTCTCGAAAGCCGTGAAGCAGTTCGCGCGCGGAGTCGAGTGGCCGGAGCTCGATGTGCTCGTGGTCGATCTGCCACCGGGAACGGGAGACATCCCGCTTAGTCTCGTGCAGTCCATCGAGGTGTCGGGAGCGATCGTGGTGACACAGCCTTCGCGCCTCTCGGGAATGGAGGCGCAGAAGGCCGGCGAGATGTTCGCGACACTCGGGGTTCGCGTGCTCGGCGTAGTCGAGAACATGACGGGCGCCTTTGGTGCTGGCGGAGGTGCCGAGGTCGGGCGTGCGCTCGCGGTGCCGTTTCTCGGCGCAATCCCCTTCGACGCGAAGGTTGCTGACGAGGGGGATGGCGGAACTCCCACCCTGCTCACGCGAGCGGACAGTGCGTTCTCGCTCGCCTTCGACGACATCGCGAGACCAGTCGCGGAGGCACTCGGATGGAGCGAAGAGGCGCGCCGGTGAGCGCGCCGGCAATAGTGGAGTCGCCCGCGCTGCGGCTGCCGGGACAGCACTTCGTCGTGGCGCTCGTCTTTCTGGCGCTTGGATCTGTGGGCTTGATCTGGATCGCGCCGGAGCTCGCCGCGGGACTCTACTTGTCTCCCCACGTAGCCGCTGTGACCCACTGCTTCACACTCGGCTGGCTCACGACGACCATCTTCGGCGCGCTCTACCAGCTCCTTCCAGTCGCCCTCGGCGCTCGCATACGCTGGAAGTTTCTCGGATACGTGAGCCTCTGGTGCTATGGCCCCGGCGTCGCGCTGTTCGCAACCGGGATCGCTGCACAGTCGCTGATGCTGCGCGATGCCGGGATCGCGCTCATTACCGTCGGCATCCTGTGCGTCATCATCAATGTGGCAAGCTCACTGTGGGTTGCCACGAAGCGGGATGAGGTCTGGGCCGCAATCGCGATTGCGCTGTTCTTTCTGTCGTCCACGCTCGTGCTGGGGATGGTGCTTGCCCGAAATCTCCACACCGGCTTTCTCGCCGCAACGCGAGTGCGCATGCTCGGCGTGCACATGCATGTCGCGATGGTCGGCTGGGTGCTGCTAATGATCGTGGGGATCTCGCATCGGCTTCTCCCCATGTTTCTTCTCGCACACAGCGCCAGCATGCGTCTCACTCGTTATGCCATCGGTCTGCTCGTCGCGGGTGTGTTGACGTTTGCAGCAGGCATGTTGTGTGGGCTGGCGCACCTGCCTGCCGCGGCGAGCACATGGATCGCGTGGGCGGGGCTCGGGATGATCGAGGGCGGTATCCTTTGCTACCTCCTGCAGGTACGACGGGTGTTCGCGGCACGGATGCGGCCGAAGCTCGACGCCGGCCTTCTTCATGTCCCCGTCTCACTCTCGTTTCTCGCCGCCAGCGCACTGCTCGGCCCCTTCGTCTTGCATGGTGGAATCGCACTTCCGCGCCTGGACATCGCGTATGTGATGCTTGGCTTGCTCGGCGGTCTCACACTCTTTGCGATCGGGCAGTTCTATAAAATCGTTCCTTTCCTCATTTGGATAGCGCGCTATCGGCACGAGATGGGGCGAAAGCGAGTGCCTGCGCTGGCCGAGCTGTATTCGTCGAATGCAGCGCATCACGGACTCGTCGCATTCACGGTCGCCGTTTCGGCACTGGCGGCTGGCGAAGCGTTCGGCTCGACGCTCGTGCTACGTGCGGCTGCGTGCCTCTTCAGTTTCGGCGTCTTGCTCTTTGCTGGTCAGATGGTGCGAGTCGCCTTCGGCACTCCGAAGCATGCTGCAGGCGCCGAGACCACCGACACGAGGGCGGCGATGGCCCGATGACAGCACCCACACGGATACTCCAATCGGAACGGCTCCAGAGCGTGTTCGAGCGCGACGAGCGGTTGATCGACATCATCGCCAGCCACTCGCCGGCGCTCGCAAGACTGAGGAATTCGCCGATGCGCCGAATCATGGCGCGAGTGACCACGGTTGCGCAGGCGGCGCGACTCTGCGGCATTCCCGCGGCGCAGTTGGTGGACGAGCTCAATGCAGCATTGGGATTCGAGAAGTCTGACGTTTCGATCGCATCTGCGGACGAATCGCAATCCACGCCGGAGATCTCCGATCAGGCGACCGCGCCGGATTGGACGCACCAGATGGCGGTGGAGCTCGATGTGCGAGACGATCTTCGCAACGGGCGCGAGCCGTTTTCGCGTATCATGGCGGCGGTCGCGCAGCTCCGGCCCTCCAACGTGCTTTTGCTTCATACGACATTCGAGCCAGTGCCACTGTTCGCCGTCCTCGCGAAGCGCGGATTCGAGCATCATGCGGAGCAACGTGGAGCGGAAGACTGGCTCGTATGGTTTCGACAGTCGGATTCATCGGAACCGGTGATGGAGGCTGCCGTGCGCCCGATCCAGAAGTCCCGCGATCCCGTGAGCGAGGTCGGGCTCGCTGATGTCGTTCTCGACGTCCGGGGACTCGAGCCACCCGAGCCGATGGTGCGAACGCTCGAGGCACTCGAGGTGCTTCCGCCGACACGCACACTGCTGCACGTCAACGTGCGCATTCCGCAGCTCCTGCTTCCGATTCTTCGCGAGCGGGGGTTCGTCTTCGAGATCGACGACACGCGAGTGGGCGAGGTGCACGTCCGAATCTGGCACGAGCAGACACCGACTGTAGAGGCTTGACGAAGGCAACTGACATCGCGCTTCGCGCGAACGGTCACACGGTCGCACGCTCACCGCGCGCGGCCTCACCATGCGAGGATTTCAATGAATGACGAATCGCGCTCCACTGCTTCGAAGTCGCAGCCCCGCGAGCTCGACGTGCGGCTAATTCCGCCTCGCGACAAGCATTCGACGATTTTCCGCACGTTCGAAAGTCTGCGGTCGGGCGAAGCGATGCTCCTGATCAACGATCACGATCCGAAGCCGCTGCGCTATCAGCTCGAAGCCGAGCAGGCAGGGAAATTCGAATGGACGTATCAGGAAGAGGGGCCCGAGTGCTGGCGGGTTCTCATCGCTCACACATGATTGCGGTGCTGCCGACTGAGACTCGAGGCGAACCGCAGCTACACTGAGCTGTTCGACAGCCGGCTTTGCGGACGAACCCCCGGACACATTTGATGTTCGGCATGGAGACCGCACTCGTAGTGCAGGCGTGGCGGAACGGAGGGCGACGCGAACGTGTTACTCCGTTCTCAGCGCGATGCTCGGATCGAGACGCATCGCGCGCCGTGCGGGAATCGCGCTCGCGGCGATGGCGACGATGGTGAGCACCGCCGCCACCCCGACGAAGACGAGCGGGTCGTGCGCTGACACGCCGTACAGGAGCGGCTGTACCCAGTGACCCGCCGCCAGCGCGATCAGCGCGCCCACGACGATCCCCGCGAGGCCGAAACGCAGCCCCTCGCCGAGAATCATGCGCAGCACATCGCGCGCGGGGGCGCCGAGCGCGATGCGGAGGCCAAGCTCCTGTGTGCGCTGCGCGACATTGTAGGCGATGACGCTGTAGAGACCGATCGCGGCCAGGACGAGGGCGAGGACACCGAAGAGCAGGAACATCGTCGCGCCCATGCGCCACGAGCTGAGGTGCGGGTCGAGGATGCGCCGCATGGGGGTTACGATCACAAACGACGTCCCTGGCATCAATGGCTGCAGTCGCTTTCGCACCATCTCGGTGTACTGTTTGGCGTCGTCGTTCATGCGCACGAACAGTTTGGTGCCCGACGGCCGGCGCTGTTCGATCGAGAGATAGTACTGCAGCCCCTCGTCGACGACGACATCGTTCATCTTCACGTTTGCCGCGATGCCAATGACTGTCGTGCACGGCATCGTGTCATCTCCGAACTTGATGCACTTCCCGAGCGCGTCTGCGTAAGGCCAGAGCTTCTTCGCCATCCCCTCCGAGATCACGACCACTCTTTCGGAGTGCGGCCGATCGGTCGAATCGAACCCCCGTCCGCGAAGGATTCGAGTTCCCATCGTACGGAAGTAGTCACGCTCGCCCATCTGGAGCGCGAAGTGCCCGAGCTGGTCGGCTGAATCGACGCCAGGGACGGAGAACGACCACATCATCATCCCGTAGAGCGGAACCGTCATGGCCAGCGACGCCGATCGCACTCCGGGGAGAGAACGAGCTTCCTCGGCTATTCTTGCGCTCAGCTGGTATTGCGCGCTGTCGGAGAGCTTGGTGTCACGAAGATCCATCTCGGCATAGAGAACAGGATCTACGTCGTACCCGAGCTTGATCGACGCGGCGTTGTGCAGGCTTCGCACAAAAAGGCCTGCGCCGACGAGAAGAACGACCGACAGCGCGCCCTGCGCAACGAGGAGAGTGTTTTGTGTTCGCGAGCGACGGCCTCCGCCTTCGCGCACGCCCGACATGAGTGCGGACATCAGGTCAGACCGCCCCGACTGCAGAGCAGGCGCCAAGCCCGTAAGAATGCCGGCCAGAAGAGCGACGAAGATTGCGAACAGCAGCGAACGGGAATCGCCGAGCACTGCGGTCGAAGTGGTATCCGGTAGAAAGAGAGATCTAAGGATCAATTGTCCTGCTTCCCCAATCGCCACTCCTGCGAGTCCCGCGAGCAGTGCCAGGAGTAGAGTCTCGATCAGCAACTGCAACACGAGGTGGGATCGCGAGACTCCCAACGCCAGTCGCACCGCGATCTCACGACGACGGCCAAAGGCGCGCCCAAGAAGCAGATTCGCGACGTTCGCGCAGGCGATGAGGAGAACGATGCCGGCGACGCCGAAAATCCACAGCACGATCGAAGGACTTCGGACACCCCCTACCGCACGATACGCCTGTATCGGTAGCACTGTTGCGTGAGGACGAGCTATTTTCACCTGTTCGCGCTGCGGATCCATTGCACGCTCCGATTCCCAGCTCAGCTCGAATGCGTGGGACAGGTCGGCGGCGGCGGCGGCCGGTCCGACATCGGGCTTGCGCCGAATGAGCATGTATAGCCCCTGCCAGCCGTAGTCCTTTAACGCTTCACGCGGGAAGTCGGCCGCGGCGAACGCGGTTGCGGGAATGAAAGCCACCGCCGGCGCAGAGGGCTCGACGCCGATAAACCCATCCGGCGCAACCCCGATGATCGTTGCATTGAGCGATCCCACTTGCAGCTGTTTCCCGAGAATATCGCGCCGACTGCCGAATCGCGTCTTCCAAAGGGTATTGCCCAACACGACGACTGGCGTTGGTGAAGATCGCGATTCATCCGCCGCGTCGAAGAAACGACCGATAACCGGATGTGCGTCGAAGAGATCGAAGTAGCTCGCACTCACGATCGCCACGCCCATCACCCGTGCATCGTCGCCGGCGCCGACCGCGAGCTGCCTGTTCTGGAATACCGCACTCTGCGCGATCGTTTGTGCATCGCGTGCAAGATCGAGGTAGCGCTGGTACTGGATCGATTCCATCTCGATCTTATCGTGATGGAACGTGTACTCGAGATCGACGCGATTCACGCTCGCCGGATCCGGCATGAACGCGGGAGAACGGAACATCAAGCGATCGACCACCCCAAACATCGCCGTATTGGCGCCGATCCCCAACCCGAGCGTGGCGACGACCGCGACCGTAAATCCGGGATGCGTGCGGAGCCCGCGAATCGCGTAGCGAAGGTCCCGCATCACCATCTCGAGCACGCGCACGCCTCGCGCGTCGCGCGCATCCTCCTTGGTGCGCTCGACGCCGCCGAAGGCGACTCGCGCGCGACGCGATGCTTCCTCTGCATCGAGGCCGTGGCGCGCGTTCTTCTCCGATTCGCGTTCGAGATGGTCGCGGAGCTCATCGTCGAGCTCGCGCTCGACTTCGGCACGACGGAAGATCGCGCGGAAGCGATAGCGGAGATCGCTGAAGAATCCCGCCAGCATGTCGCCGCCGCTCATTGCATCTCCAGCACGAGACGCACCGCGATGGTGAGGCGGCGCCAGGCGTCGGTCTCGGTGTCGAGCTGGTGGCGGCCGGTGCGTGTGAGCTCGTAGAACTTGGCGCGGCGATTGTTCTCGGACTCGCCCCACTTCGCCTTGATCCAGCCGCGGCGCTCGAGGCGGTGCAGCGCGGGATAGAGCGATCCCTGCGGAATCTGGAGCGCGGCGCTCGACACTTGGCGGATGCGCTCGGAGATCGCCCAACCGTGCTGCGCCTCGAGGGAGAGAGCCTTGAGAATGAGCAGGTCGAGCGTCCCCTGGGGGAGCTCGAGCTTTCCGGCATCCGGTGCGTCGGTCATATCGTTCCCTGTTGGCTTCTACAGGAGAGGATAGGTGTTCACCTGTAGAAGTACAAGGGGAGCAGGCCGGGCGAGCTACTTCCAATGATTTGGGCGTGTTGTAGGTTGGATCATGCCCTTACACCTCTATGCGCTCACCAGCCGCAGCGCACGCTCACTCGCGCTCGTCGTCACGCTCTCGGTCTGTCTCACTGCGCCGGCATTCGCGCAGACACCCGACATCGCCGGCGCGATGCACTGGCGCTCGATCGGTCCCACGCGCGCCGGACGCGCGCGCGCACTCGCGGGAGTGCCGTCCCAGCCCAACGTCTTTTACGCCGGCTATGACAATGGCGGCGTCTGGCGCTCGACGGACTACGGGTCCACGTGGGTGCCTCTCTTCGACGAGCAGCCGACCGGATCGATCGGCGCGATCGCCGTCGCGCCGTCGGATCCGAACATCATCTATGTGGGCACCGGCGCCGGGATCATCCGTCCCGACCTGGCGGTGGGCAACGGCGTCTACAAGTCCACCGATGCCGGAAAGACGTGGGTGCATCTCGGGCTGCGCGACAGTCAGATGATCGCGATGATCGACGTCGATCCACGCAATCCGAACCGGCTCTTCGTCGCCGCGCTCGGACATCCGTACGGGCCGAACGAGGAGCGCGGCATCTTCCGCTCGACCGACGGCGGCAAGACGTTCGAGAAGGTGCTGTACAAGGATGCCTACACGAGCGCGAACGATGTGCGCATCGATCCCAACGATCCGAACACGGTGTACGCGGCGCTCTGGCAACAGCAGCAGAGCTTCATCGAGGGCGCGCAGTTCGACGGCGCGTCGGGCGGCATCTTCAAGTCGACCGACGGCGGCAGCAGCTGGAAGCCACTCAGCGTCGGACTCCCCGGCGTGCTGCAGGCGAATCTCGCGATCGCACCGTCGAACACGAAGGTGCTCTATGCGATGGTCGCCGGCGCGCCCACGGCGCAGGACTCTGCGCGCGGCGCCGACGAGGTGCTCGCGCTCTATAAGTCTGTGGACGCTGGCGAGCACTGGTATCTCGCGGTGCACGATCCCAACTCGAAGGATGGCGGCGCAAACGCAAAGCCTGATGGTCGCCCGCTCCAGCGCATCGGCGGCGGCGACCTCGCGACGCTCGCCGTCGATCCGAAGGATGAGAACGGCGTCTACAGCGCGTCGATCGTGTTCTGGCGCTCTGAGAACGGCGGCGTCACCTGGTCCGCGGTGCGTGGATCGCCCGGCGGCGACGACTACCAGAAGCTGTGGATCAACCCCACCAATCCGAACATCATCCTCCTCGTGTCGGATCAGGGCGCGGTCGTGTCCTCCAACCGCGGCGCGTCGTGGAGCAACTGGTACACGCAATCGACGGCCGCGATGTATCACGTCTCGACGGATGCATCGTTCGTCTACCGCGTGTGCGGAGGGCAGCAGGACTCCGGCTCGGCGTGCGTCGACAGCAGATCGATGGATGGCGAGATCACCTTCCACGACTGGCATCCCGTCGACATCCAGGAGTACGGCATCGCCGCTCCAGATCCGAAGGATCCGGACAAGGTGTACGGCAGCATGCGGTCCAACGTGTCGCTGTTCAATCGAAAGACGGGACAGATCACGCACGTCGGCCCCGACGCGACCGAGCGCGGCGCGAAGTACAATCGCAACGTCCGCACGATGCCCATCATCTGGTCGCCCCTCGATCCGAGCGTGCTCTTCTACACGTCCAACGCCGTGTGGAAATCCGTCGACCACGCGCACAGCTGGACGCGCATCAGCCCCGATCTGACGCGGCAGAGTTGGGCCGTCCCTGCAAATGCCGGGAAGTACGCGAGCACGATCACGCCGTCTCCGAAGGGCGCGATCACCGCTCTCTCCCCTTCGCCCCGCAAGATCGGAGTGATCTGGGCCGGCGCCGATGACGGCACGATACAAGTCACGGCGAACGGCGGCGCGACGTGGAGCAACGTCACGCCCGCGGAGATCAAACCGTGGACGCGCATCTTCAACATCGAGGCGGGGCACTTCGACGATCGCACCGCGTACGCCGCGGCGAACACGCTGCGTCTCGACGACATGAATCCGCACTTCTGGCGCACGCACGACGGCGGAAAGAGATGGACCGAGATCGACGCCGGGATAGCGCCGGGTGCCGTCGCGAACTCCATTCGCGAGGACCCCCGCCGCAAGGGACTGCTCTACGCGGCCACCGATGCCCAAGTGTGGGTCTCCTTCGACGACGGCGATCACTGGCAGTCGCTCAAGCGCGACATGCCTGCGATCTCGGTACGCGATCTCGAGGTGAAGGACGACAGCACTTGCATGTGCTCCGATCTCATTGCCGCCACCCACGGGCGGGGTTTCTGGATTCTCGACGACATCACGCCGCTGCGGCAGATGGCCTCCGTGAGCGCGGCGCGCGATCTCTACCTGCTGAAGCCCGCGACTGCGGTGCGCGTCCGCGGCGCGACGAACGATCCGACCCCGTGGCCGCCCGAGCTTCCCGCCGGCGAGAATCCCTCGGCCGGCGCGATCATCGACTACTACCTCGCGGCGGCGGCACACGACACGATCGCGATCGAGATCGTCGATGCCACCGGGAAGGTCATCCGCCGCTATTCGAGCGCCGACCGCGTGCTCGATCCCGATCCCGCGCGCAATCCCGAGGCGTACAACCTCGTGTGCCAGAAGGACCCGAAGGCGCCCGACTGCGGCCTGCCGCTCTACTGGCCGGCGCCGACGGTCGCACTTTCCACCGCGCCCGGCATGCACCGCATGACGTGGGATCTGCGGTACGATCCGATCATGGACGAGCGAGAGAACGTGGAAGAGGATGAGAGCGGGAACGGCGCGGTGCCACATCGTACCTTCCCGGCGATGGATGCGCCGTGGGTGCCGCCGGGCAAGTACACGGTGCGCCTCGTAGGAATGGGGACGCGCCTGGAACAGCCCCTTACGCTGCGCCTCGATCCGCGTGTGAAGACACCAGCGGTCGGGCTCGCGCAGCTCGCGTTGCTATCGAAGGAGATGTACGACGACGCGGTCATCGTGCGCGCGGCGAGCGCACGCGCGGGTGCGCTCAGAACCCGCCTCGAGGGGGCGGGTGGATCAGCTACCGGCGATATCGCGGAAAAGCTCGACGCGATCGCGCCCGCGAAGAGCGCCGATGCAGAAGAGGCACCGCGGCGCCGCGGCGGTGCTGAGCCGTCGCGTCACGCTACACTCGGGAGCGTCGGCGATGAGCTCATGGCCGCCGCAATGTCCATGCAGGGCGCGGATATCGCGCCCAGTGCCAATCAGATCGCGGCGTGCCGGCGCGCGCGCGACGACTTCCGCGCGGTGCTGACGCGCTGGAACGCGATCGAAGCGCAGGCGCGGCGGGCGGCGAATGGTAGTTGAAGGCCCGGCGACTACCGGTTGAACCAGTACGACATTTTCACCAGGAAGGTGTTGTCGGGGTGCAGGTTGAAGAGCCCGCGGTAGTCGCCGGCGAACGTCTCCTCGCCGGCGAGCCCGAGGTCGCCCTGCCTCTGCTGCGTCCACACCAGGAAGAGCGCCGAGCCGGGACGATACTCCCATCGCACGACCGCATTCGAGCGGAACTGCTTCACGTTGAAGCCGCCCGGCTGATCCGTCAGGACGCTTTCGTCCGTGTACGGCTTGTACCGATCGTCGTAGTCCTTCGCGCGAGGATCGTTCAGCTCGCGGATGTTCGTGAACGATCCCTTCGTGACGAAGGGTGACGCGTACAGCTGGAAGGTGAGGTTCGGCGTCGCGGTGACGTCAAAGCGCAGCGTCGAGCTCAGCGTGCGCTGGTTCAGATGCGCAAATGTGTAGTGCGTGATGCTCGTCGAGTCCTCGAAATTCCCGTACCATTGCGAGTCGTCGATGTTGTGGTTGTACTCGACGCCGAGATTCATGTGGAAGCGGCTCGACACGCGCAGATCCGCGCTGGGACTGATGTCGATGAAGTGCCCGCGGCCGTAGTCGCTGCGACCGCTATTGATCTGGAGGGTAGGAATAACCTGCTTCCGATTGTCTCCGACGAGCACGAGGAAGCCGGTGACCAGCGGCGAATGCCGAACGGCGGGCCCGCCACGCGATGCACGATCGCTGAAGGTACCGGGGAGCTGCGACCCCGTGACGCCCGCGTCGATCTCGTAGTTGTTGCGGAGAATGAAGTGCCAGTTGGTGTTCACTGCGCGCTCGAGCAGCAACCCTGCGTTGTTCCAGTAGTTCCACTCGCTGAAATTGAAGTACGCCGAGTTGTAGAACATCGCCGGCGTGTTGAAGTTCAGCGACGCCGAGTTGCTCCAGTTCTGGAGATCCGCGCGCTGCAGGTAGCCCAGATCGTTGGCCTCGAAGCCAGGAGACATGCGATTGTACGACGTCTGGAAACGCGTGACCCCGCCGCCGACCTTCCCGAAGGTGATCTGCTCCGCATCGCCGCTCATCGTAGTGCGCACCGAATCCAAATGCAGCGCGCCATCGGGCTGCTGGAAGAAGTGCACGGCATCCGTCTGCGTCGCGAGCATCGATGCCGGTGTCCCACTCACGCGACTCGCGTCGATCGAGCCGGTGATCTCGAAGCGTCGGTTCCCAAAGCGATGGCGAAAGTCCGTTGCCGCCACGTACGCATCGCGATTGAGCACGCCGCGCGAGAACGCATCGTTGTCGCGATTCACCCCCGTGACGATCAGACCGACACCGCTCTCGCCCCCGCGCAGATCCTGCTGCGCGCGTAGCACCGCGTAGTTGCTCGTGGGCTCGAGCGTTTGCCCCAGCGGCCCGTCGGCGCGCCGGGTTACCGCGTCGAGCACGCCGATCGACAGCCCGCTCGCGAGGCGCCCCGTCAGCTTGGTCGCCCCGAGGATCGTCGTCGAGGTCGGCGAGGTCACGTCGCCATAGAGATAGCCGAGCTGTGGCGCGCGCCCGATGCGTCGCGAGTAGAACAGTCCCTCGTTGTTGCAATTGACGTTGTTGCAATTCACCTGAAAGCTGTAGATCCCGGTGCCCTCGAGAAAGAAAGGGCGCTGCTCCGCGAAGAACGTCTCGAACGCCGAGAGATTCAGCACCGATGGATCGGATTCGACCTGTCCGAAGTCCGGGTTCACCGTGGCGTCGACGGTAAGGTTCGACGTCAGTCCGTACTTGATGTCGGCGCCCGCGGAGAATTTCTGGTCGCGGCCGACGCCGGCGTTCGGATCCTGGGAGACGTTCTTCGCGACGACGTACGGAACCACCTCGAGCCGGTGCGGCGACGGAATCCCGTCGATCTTCACGACGGTGCCGAGCTGAGACATGAATCGGGCATCCGACATCTTGAACTCGGGCCAGCTGTCGCGCTCCTTGAAGCGATCGATGTCGCGCCAGATGCCGAAGCCAAACGTATGCTCCTTGGTATCCGCATACCGGAGCTGCGACAGCGGAATCCTGAACTCGGCTGTCCAGCCGAGTGAATCGACGGTGGTCGCCGCCTCCCACACACCGTCCCACGACCCATCTTCGTTGATGTCACTATAGACGGCGTAGTCGCGCTTCACACCGGCGGGGTTCACCGCGAACTCGTAGCCGGTGCGCAGATCGTGGTACGGGTCGATGATGATCTTGATCTGATCCGTCGCTACGCGCACGTCGCGACGACCGAGTAGCCGGAGGATGCTGTCCGGATGCGGATCGTACATCCGGATGAAGACGTAGAAGTTTTGATCGTCGTAGGCGACCTTCCCTTCCGTCTTGAAGCGTGCGTCGCCGTTCGCTACTGGGCTGAACTGCCGGAAATTCGTGATCGGCTGCGCCTCGCGCCACACCGCATCGTCATCACGGCCATCGATGACGGGACGTTTCAGCGCGCGTGACGCGGTCGCGACGGTCGACGTCGCGACCGTGGGCGTCGTCGCTGGCTGGCTCGGTGCAGTCGCCGCGCCCTGCGCATCCGTCTGCGGCTTTGGCTGCGCAATCTGAAGGAGCGCAAGAAGGGCGAGCGTCAGCGACATGCGAGCACGGAGGCAGGGTAGAAGTCACCCATTTGACAGCATCGCGACGATAATGGTTTGAGCCGTGCCGGTAAAGTCCGCGAACTCGTCGTCGCGGAAGCGCCCGCGCCATTGCAGAACGAGTGCTTCCGCCGGCCCTACGATAACGGCCGCCCGCGAGACTCGCGGGTGACCGTTTTTACATGCACAGGAATTCTCTTGAATTCAAGCTATTTCTTCGCCGTCGGCGGGAGCAGCCCGTTGAGCCGCAGATAAATCGCGCTCTGGCTGTAGTGGTCGGCCCAGTCACCGATCGCCACGAAGAGAATATCGGCGCGCGACCGCATCTTCCCGCCGAAGAACGGGAGCTGCTCACCGAGCTTCGAGTCGTCGAGCTTCGCCAGCGACTCATCACAGAAGGCAAACGACTCCTTCAGCTCGCCGGTGAGCTCCGTCTTGCTACTCGCACCCGTGATCTTCGCGCGCGTAGGCGCCTTCACGCCGCCGATGGTGCCACAGAGGTAATCGTTCCCCTCGACCAGATGAGCGACGATGTCGCCGAAGCTCATCTGTGCCGGCGTCGGCTTGAAGCCGTACTTCTCGGCCGGCATCGTCTCGGCGGCCGCCATCAGATGCTTCCCCGCAGATGCCGCCTGATCGCGAAAGGATTCGGAGACGGGCGCGCCCTGCCCCGCGGCGAGACATGGGAGTGTGGAAAGAGCGAGTGTGATCGCGAGAGCGCGGACATGCATGAGAGGGACTCGAGTTGGGGAAGGATTGATGTTGCGGGCGGGGCCAGTCGCTGTCCAGTGAGCAAGTTACTCTGCCGGCAGCGCCGCCACGCGTGCGAGGAGCAGTTCCCGCTCCCGTGCGTTCCTGGTGAGCGACGCCGCGCGCTCGAGCTCCTCGCGCGCCTCGCTCGCGCGCCCAAGCTTCGCGAGCAGATCGCCCCGCACGCTCGGTAGCAGGTGGTACTTCCTGAGCGCTGGATCGGACACGAGCGCATCCACTAGCGCGAGTCCCGCCGCGGGCCCGCGCGCCATCCCGACCGCTACAGCGCGATTGAGCTCGATCACCGGCGACGGCGTCAGCTGCGCCAGCGTTCCGTACAGCGACGCGATGCGCTCCCAGTCGGTCTCGTCGCCAGAGCGTGCGCGCGCGTGACACGCCGCGATCGCCGCCTGCATCGCGTAGCTCTCCCCCGCTCCGCCGAGCGCCTCCGCGCGCGCGAGCGCGTCGAGGCCACGCCGAATGAGCACGTAGTCCCACCTTGCGCGATCCTGTTCGAGCAGCAGCACCGGCTCGCCATTCGGCCCGACCCTCGCGCGCGCGCGCGATGCCTGGATCTCCATGAGCGCGACGAGCCCGTGCACCTCGGGCTCCGCGGGCGCGAGCTCGGCGAGGACGCGCCCCAGCCGCAACGCGTCCTCGCACAGCGCCGGCCGCATCCAGTCGTCTCCGGCGGTGGCCGAGTACCCTTCATTGAAGATGAGATAGATCACGCCGAGCACCGACGCGAGCCGGGTCGCGAGCTCGGCGCCGCGGGGCACCTCGAAGGGCACCTTTGCAGCGGCGAGCGAGTGCTTCGCGCGCATGATGCGCTGCGCGATCGTCGGCTCGGGAACGAGGAATGCGCGCGCGATCTCGTCGGTGGTGAGCCCGCCGAGGAGGCGCAGCGTCAGCGCGACCTGCGCCTCGGTCGAAAGCACGGGGTGGCAGGCGGTGAAGACGAGGCGCAGGAGGTCGTCGCCGATGTCATCGTCGAGCGCGGCATCGAGGTCGGGGACGGCCGACTCCGCCTGCGCGTCGAGCTCGTGAGCAAGCTGCTCGTGCTTGCGCTCGAGGAGCGTGCGGCGGCGCATCAGATCGAAGGCGCGATGCTTCGCGGTGGCCATGAGCCATGCGCCCGGCTTCTCGGGGACCCCGGACTCGGGCCACTTCTCGAGCGCGACGAGCAGCGCGTCCTGCGCGAGATCTTCCGCCTCCCCGATGTCGCCGACGAGCCGCGCCAGGCCGGCGATGAGCTTCGCCGACTCGATTCGCCAGACTGCGTCGATCGCGCGCTGTGTGTCGGTGGCCGTCATGTGCTGGAATCAGTCGGGGGTGCATCGCGCGTGCAACCCCGCAGCGAATGCGAGTGACGCTACCCGTCGACCTCCAGCTGCCTCGTCGGCCAGATCTCGACGGTGGCGTACGGAGCGCTCGGAAAGCGCGACGCGATCGCGATCGCCTCCTGCATGTCCGTCGCCTCCACGAGATAGAAGCCCGCTACGAGCTCCTTCGCCTCGGCGAACGGTCCATCGACGACGGTCCGCTTTCCGCCGCGCGCCCGCATACGCACGGCGCTCGCCGAGGACTCGAGCGCGGATGCTTCGACAAAGTTGCCGCTTTCGCTAAGGGAGTCGTTGAGGGCCAGATGACGAACGTTGAGGTCGTTCATCGTGGCATGCGGCAGCGCAGCCATCTCTTTCTCGTCGAGGTGAATCAGACACAGAAATCTCATCGCGCGCTCGCTTCCCTGGTGTGAGTGATCAGGAAATGAGCGTCCGCACCCGAGTGTCGCGCAAGTAGAGTCCGCCCCAGATGAACACAGAGAGGTAAATCGGAAAGAGGATGTGCGTGAACAACGGATTCCCCACGCGTGTATTCGTCGCGATGGCACCGCCGAGGTAGCCGGTCAGGAGGATGGCGCCGATAATCGCGGTGCGCGGGACGAGGTAGACGATCAGACAGAGCAGCTGGATGATGCCGAGCGTCACCGCGAGGTCGGCCGGCCAGCCGAGCTGTGTGAACGTCGCTAGCACCTGCTGCGGATGCAGGAACTTGAGAATCGTATCCATGAGCAGGAAGAGCGCGGCGAGCGTGGTGAGCACGTGCCCGGTCCACATCCGCGCGGCGCTTTGCATCAGCTTTCGGCCATGAAAAACTCGTTCGCATCGGGGTCGAGGAACCAGACGCCGAGCTTGCCCCACGGCATCATCTCTGGCTCGCCCTTGAAGGCGACGCCGCGCTTCTTGAGCTCTGCGAAGGTCGCCTTCATGTCGTCGCACGAGAAGGCGATCCCGGTCATGATTCCCATCTCTTGCGACGGCTTCTTTGTATACCAGCTCGGCAGCGCGAGCGCGATGTTCGTCGCCGCGCCCTTCGGCGCGACGGTGACCCAGCGCATGCCGGGACCCATCGGCGAGTCCATAGTCGTCTCCCAACCGAGCACGCGGGTGTAGTAGTCGATGGCCTTATCCTGATCGGAGACGACGACCGTCGTCGCGTGCAGATGCGTGATCATATGTGTGCTCTCCAGTGTGTGTGCGGTGTAATGAGGTACGTGAGTGTGGAGGTTGCCGCGATCAGCTGTTTGTCTTCCTTCGAAAATTTTCTTCCGCGCTGAACAGCTGCTGCACCTCGTCGGAGGGATAGAGCTCGCGAGTGAAGTCCACGGCCTCGTACATCTGGCGGAGCTCGATCTCCCCTATACCATCGCTCGTCGCGGACGGACCGTTGGGATCGAAGGGGACTCGTTTCGCCCACTCGATCGCTTCCTCCTTCGATTTCACCTGGATCAGCCAGAAGCCGGCGATCAGCTCCTTCGTCTCGGCGAACGGGCCGTCGATCACCGTGGACTTTCCACCAGCATGACGGACGCGCGCGCCCTTCGCGCTCGGCTGCAGTCCGTCGGCCGCGAGTAGTGCGCCCGCCTTGATCAGCTCTTCGTTGTACTTCCCCATGGCAACGAGCAGCTCCTCGGTCGGCATCACTCCGGCTTCGGTCGCCTTATCCGCCTTGATGATCATCATGAATTTCATAGTGGTGGCTCCCGTCGATCGAGGGTACTGCCGGTGACGCGCCGAAGTGGTGGTGGATGTTCCCGGCTCTACATACACGTCGAACGGGGAGCGCCGGAATCGACACGGCCGGGAAAAAAAGTTGGAAATAGCAGCGAAACCCAATCGGGCATGGTCCAGCCCGGCTCGGCGAGAGAGCGAGCGACTTGGTTAATGCGCCGCCGAAGCGTGCTGGATGGGCGGCGAGTCACGGCGCTCGGCTCGCAGTGAGAGCACAGCGGCACTGGCGGAGTCTGCGCTAGGAGGCAGCCACGCGAGCGTTTGCCGCAGCGAAGCTTCCGCCTCGGCGATCTTGCCGCGCGCCTGGAGCTCCTGCGCGAAGTGCGCCACGATGCTCGGCAGCGCGGCACTGTCGACGCGCGTGCCACCCGCCAACGTCGCGAGCGCGGCGCGATACTCGCTCTCCGCCGCACTATCGCCGCGCGACGCACGCAGCGATGCCTCGATACCGAGCAGGCGTGCGAAGCCGGGCGGGATCTTCCCGTATTTCGCGCGCACGGATGCGAGCAGCAGTGTGGTGAGCGACGATGCATCTGCGTGCTTCCCGTTCTCGAGCTCGATCGACGCGAGCCGCTGTCCTGCAGCGAGCGAATAGTCGTGGCGATCGCCCAGCTGGCGCCGCAGTGACGTGTACGCCGCGCGCGCTCCTGCCTCCGCCCCCTTCGCGTCCCCTCCGTTCGCGCGATACATCGCGAGCTGCGACTCGCTGTTCAGCGTCTCAGGGTGGTCGTCACCCATGGCTGCGGCGAACATCGCGGACGCGCGCGACGAGGTCGCGATCGCCCCAGTGGTGTGCATCTCGAGCGACTGCAGGAGCGCCAGCCGGTCGATCGTTCGCGCCAGATTCAGTCCGTCCGGCCTGATCCTCTCGAGTCCTGCCACGGCGTTCAGGATGAGCGGCTCGGCGCCCGCGAAATCACCGCGCTTCATCCTGATCACTGCGAGGCTTGCGTCGCCAACGAGATACTTCACGTCGAGCGGCGCGAGCACACCGCGCCGATGCGCTTGCGCGGCACTCAGCGCGGAATCCGCCTCGGCGATCCGATCCTGCCCTCCGAGCAGGGCGCCAAGATCGCTCAGTCGCGATGCGGTGATGGTGTCCGATGGACCGGTGAGCGCGATCTGCATGCGGAGCGATTGCCGATAGAGCGACTCCGCCTCCACGGGGTGATCCGAACGCTTCTTCGCCGTCGCGAGAATGTCGATCGCATCGGACAACGCCTGGCTGTCGCGACCGCCCGCTCGGCGATACTCCGCGATCGACGTCGTCAGCAGCGTGTCGGCGTCCGTGTACTTGCCACGATCGTTGAGTCCCCAACCGACGGCCATCGCTTCGTCGAGCACCTCCGGCGAGCCGGGGCCATAGAGTCGGCGAACGTCCGCGAGTCCCTTGCGATGGAGGGTGTCCGCCTGCGCGTCACGCCCGAGATGCGCGTAGGTGTTGCCGAGTACCTCGTAGAGCTCCGCCTGCACCCCGGGCTCGCTTCCGAGCATGCTGTCGATACGATGCGCGCCGCGATCGAGGAGCTCACGCACGGAGAACTCTTTCCCCAGCGTGATATTCGGATCCGCCTCGTTCAGCAGGTCGACGAGAAATTCCTTCACGCGGTCGGCGCGCTCGGCCTCGAGCCGCGCGGCGCGCGCCTGCCATACGGTGGCGGCGACCCCTCCCGCGAGCACGAGCGCGATGATAACCGCGGCCGCGACGGCGTGGCGGTGACGTGAAATAAACTTTCCCCATCGATAGCGTGCGGAATCGGGGCGGGCGAGCAACGGCCGTCCGGTGCGATAGCGGCGCAGATCCTCGAGCATCGCTTCGGCGGACGCATACCGGCGAAGTGGATCCTTCTGCAGCGCCTTGAGAACGATCGTGTCGAGCTCGGCCGAGAGACTGCCGCGGTGCACGGTCCTCTCGCGTTCGCCTCTCCTTCCTCCGGTGGTCGATCGCACCGCGCGACTCGGCAACTCGGGCTCCGTTTCGCACACCACATGCTCGATCTCCGCGGCCGAGCGTTTGTCGAAGCGATGCGCGCGCTGGCCCGTGAGGAGCTCGTACATCACGGCGCCGAGGGCGTAGATGTCGGTTGCGGTCGTGATCGGCTCCCCGCGCACCTGTTCGGGCGCGGCGTACTCCGGCGTCATCACCTTGTTGTAGCCGATCGTGAGCCCGGGGTCGGCGATGTTCTCCTCGCCGAGTAACTTCGCGATGCCGAAGTCGAGCAGCTTCGCCTGGCCATCTTCCGTGACGAAGATATTGCTCGGCTTGAGGTCGCGATGGACGAGAAGATTGCGGTGCGCATACGCGACGGCGCCGAGCACCTGCTCCATGATCGCGAGTCGCGCCGGGACGTCGAGGTCGTGCTCGTCGCAGTAGAGATCGAGGGGGTGTCCCGCGACGTACTCCATTGCGAACCAGGGAAGATTCGCGGGCGTGACGCCGCCATCGAGGAGGCGTGCGACGTTCGGGTGAGTGAGCGACGCGAGAATACGGCGCTCCTCGAGGAAGCGGCGGATGAGCAAAGGGTCGTGCTCGCGACCGCGGCGCACGAGCTTGAGCGCCGCCGTCTGCGCAAACTGTCCATCCGCGCGCTCGGCGAGAAAGACTTCGCCCATGCCGCCGTGGCCAAGCTCGCGCACGACGCGCCACGGGCCGAACATCGCGCCGGGAGTGATCGCGGCGAGGATCGGCCCGTCGAGCTCGAGCATGAGCGGGCCCGCGACGTCGGCGATCGACCGTTCGAGGAGCCCGTTCGGATCTTCGCCGGCCGCGATGATGCCTTCGATGCGAACACGCATCGAGACGTCGTTGCCACAGGCGCTCTCGAGGTAGATCGCCCGGTCGCGCGGTGCCAGATCGAGCGCGTACTCGAGGATTGGCTCGAGGCGTTCCCAGGTGCTGAGATCGCGCCCGCTCATGTGCGCTCGTCGGCGAGCGCAGTGGCGAGCCAGCCTTTCGCCTTGATCCAGTCCCTGCGCACGGTGCGCGAGGCGATCTGGAGCGCCGCTGCGGTCTCTTCCTCCGTGAGGCCGAGGAAGTAGCGGCACTCGACGACGCGCACGAGGCGCGGACTCAGCTCGGCGAGGCGCACCATCGCGTCGTCGAGCGCGAGGAGCACGTCGGCGCTGTCGTCCTGCGCGACCGAGAGGTCGCTGAGGCTGACGCGCTGCTGCCCGCCGCCGCGACGCTGCACGTTCCGGCGTCGAGCGTGGTCGACGAGGATGCGGCGCATCGCGATAGCGGCAACGCCAAGGAAGTGGTTGCGATCCTGCCACTGGACGCGCGTCTGGTCGACGAGGCGAAGATACGCTTCGTGCACGAGCGCCGTGGTGGTGAGCGTGTGATCGGGGCGTTCGCGCTGCATGTAGCGCTGCGCGAGACGCCGAAGCTCACCGTAGACGAGCGGGAGCAGCTCGTCGACGGTGGCGCGATCGTTGTTCGACAGCTGCAGAACGAGATCGGTCGCTGCGCCCTGTTCTCGTGAGGCCAAGGATGGGAAGCAAAGGCTCGCGGGGCGGCGGCGCCCGAAGCGCGGGCGGCATTGCTCCTCCCCGGTGCCGGGAAGATACGCATCCAGTTGGGTCAGCGACATGACCACTATTTGCCACCCAGTGCAGGGCTTCGGGCGATGAACGGGAAATCGGCGTGATGCCGGCTACCATGTAAGCGCTGGCCGCTGGGGAAAAGCGGACATCCGCTCGTCGCGGGGCAGGCATATGTGCAAGGCCCCCGTGCGGCGATACCGCACGGGGGCTCTGGGTCAACGACGCTCGATTACGAGCGCCAGCGTGTGTCGACTAGCGAACTCCGTACACCCGGACTGTGGGGCGTGTGCGTCCGGGGGCCGGGATCTCGCTTCGAACGGAGATCTCTTCGGTCTGACCGTTGAGATACTTCACCGAGATGCGATCGAAGTTGACGGTGCCACCCTCGACGCGAAACTGGATCGCGCGAAAGGTGCCGGCATCCTTGCCAACATCGATCTTATCGGTGTCCATGCGACCATCGATGTGGCGCTCGCCGAGGAGGGCCATCCCCCTGTTGCGGTGCTGCGCCTGCGCCGACGCGCTGAATCCGATCATCAGCGCCATCGCGAACAGCGACGCCGAGAGTTTCCTGAGCATTAGCGAGTTCCTCCGAATACCCGGAATGAGCAGACCACACAGCGGCGGACTTGCCTATTGCACCCCTAGTGTCGTCGCGCGGGAGATTCGGTCTAACTAGTCCCGGTAGTGTCGCAATAGATGTTTGTGGGGCAAATGAGCTCCTGAATGACATGACCGAGTCCAAATCGGCTACCTGCGGCAATTCCGCAGACAGCTCTTTTCACCTTTCCGGGACAGATGGCAGTCGTGTGGAGGGACGGTCGCAACGGGCAGGGCATCATGCGATGTGGATGAATTCGTAGTGGACGAGCAGGCAGCGAGGGCGAAGAGGCCGAGGGAGGTGCGAAGATGCACGCTGGATTCCGGGGTCGACGACATCAGTGAATAGCGGCACCGATGCGCGACCAACGTGTTCGATGCAGAGATGGATCGCGAGAGAAGTAGACGATGGTCGGCGTCGAGATGATCGCTGTGCGATCGATGAAGCCGTAGTAGCGACCATCCTCGCTGTAGTCTCTATTGTCGCCGAGCATCATGTACCGGCCCGCGGGAATGATCAGCGGCCCCCACGTACGGCTGGACGGTTTGTAGTCCGCGCTTCCGGAATCGGAAGCGAGGAAGCGACGCTGCCACGCGAACTGGTCCGGACTCGCGTCGTCGGTCCCTGAGTGCACCGCATACGGCTCGGCCAACGGGTGCCCATTCACGATCACGGTGCCGAGCGTCATCGCGATGGTGTCGCCGGGCATGCCGATGACTCGCTTCACGAGCACTGTCGACTCGTTGCGAAAGACGACGACCTGGCCTCGTTGAGGCACTTCGCGCAGGAGCCGCGCGAGGATGTAGTCGCCGGTAACGATCGCCGGCGCCATCGAGTTGCTCGGGACGTGATACGCATCGACGATGCGCGACCGCAGAAAGGCCGAGGGTAATGCGAGCAGAGGCGGGAGAATCACGATGGCGAGATAGACGTACCAGCGAGCATACCAGTGCTTGCGCGGGTCGAACGAAGCGGCTCGCGCGCGCTGCGCCGCATCCCATGCGACGCAGATCGGAACCGCCAGCGCGACGGCTGCGAGCACCAATAGCTGCGCGTTGCCGTCGAGTCTCATGGCGAGCAGCAGTCCCGCGAGGTTGACGACGACGGCGAGCGCCCAGACGGCCAGCGCTCGCCACGGTTCTCCGAGGTAGAGATGGCCAAGTCCCGGAGTGAGCACAGAGAAAAGAATGGCCAGCCATCGCGTGCGTCGGCGCGGCCGTGTGGCCGGCTCGCGATCGTTGGGAGTAGGGCTCATCACTTGATCAGTCATCCGTCGCTCGCCTCGATGTTGCGACTCATGCGGATGAGCGGGAGCTCGACGCCTGGAGCGACGGGAATGGAGACGCGCGCTACGTCCGAGAAGCCCAGCGCCGCGTACAACGGCTCGCCGGGAAGCGTCGCCATGAGCTCGAAGCGTCGAAAGCCCGCGACGCGCGCGGCGATCGTGCACTCGTGATACAACCGCTTCGCGAGCCCGCGCCGCGCATGCGAGGGATGCACGAAGAACGCGCGAATGCGAGCGGGCTCGGTGCGCGGATCGAGGCGAGGGTCGTTCGCGGGCTTCATCTGATCGCCGCCGTAGAGCGTACGGCGATAGCTCCAGCCGCCGATTGCCACGGGGCCGGACGGCGAGTCGATCACGTAGTAGGTCCCGTCGGCGATGAGCTGGCTGTCTATGCCAAAGACTGCCGTGATTGCTCCCTCGATCTGCGCGGGAGAATAGTAGGCGCGGCCGAGCTCACGGACCGATGCGGCGATGAGCGATTGGAGTGCCGGCACGTCGGCCGTCGTCGCGACGCGGATCCACACTAGACTGTCCGCTCGCCCGTCTGATCAGTGCGCGAATGATCGGAAGGCTCGACGAAGGCGGCGGGGTCGGCGTAGCGCGAGCGCGTCATCCGTCCTGCAGCCCGATCCGCCCCAGCTGGCGATCATGCACACGTGACAGCAGCAGCTGCGCGATGATCGCGCCCCAGAGTGCGGTGAACATGTCCCACTGGGTGTCCCACGGGTCGCCCTGCGTGCCGAGGAAGGCGTCGGCCGAGGAGCCGCCGACTAGGGCCGTGCCCCATTCGATGAACTCATAGCACGCGCTGATCGCCAGGCAGATGCACGTGACGATGAAGAACAGCCACTTGCCGCGCGTGAGCGGGGTGCGGCGCAAGAGGATCTCGCGCGCGACGATCGCCGGGACGGATCCCTGCGCGAAGTGGCCGATGCGATCGTAGTTGTTGCGCGCGAGATGGAAGAGATCGCGCATCCAGAATCCGATCGGCACCTTCGCGTAAGTGTAGTGCCCGCCGATCATCAGTATGAGTGCGTGGAGAAAGATCAGGCGGTAGGCGAGCGGCGTGAGCGAGAAGCGGCGAGCCGTCGCGATGAGGATCGGGACGCCAATGAAGATCGGGAAGACCTCGAGCACCCAGGTGCCGGGCTCCAGTGCACCGATGGCCGAGAACGCGAGGCAAATGATCCCGAGGACGAGTAGGATCAGTGGCTCCCTCAGCCAGAAAAGACGTGCGGGAGATCTAAGTGTCATCCAGAGAGTATGCGTGCCCGTGGGCAGAGCGCAACCGGCAATTCGACTGTCATTCAGCGACAGATACTGAGCGAAGAAACGGCTCGATGTGGAGCCATGCCTCTGCAGCGCGCGTTTGGAGCAGCATGTGCGGACCATTCAGTTCGACTAACGTCGCGGACGGCTTCATCGCACGCATTCCAGCCATGCTGCGCCGCGGCACGATCCAATCCTGCTTCGCGCCCAGGCAAAGCAGAGGGCGCGTGAATCGTGCGAGCTCCGCGCGAACATCCACATGCACCGCTTCGTCGATACGCTTCGCGATGACATCGGGCGGGACACTCTCGATGACCCCGCGACACTCGACCGCCAGCGCGTTGTCTCCGCCGGTGAGAAACGCTCTCACCAGGGCGGTAGGCGGCGAGATGCTCCAGAGACGCTGCGGTATCCGCGCGATGAATCCCGGCGCCGGCGGCACGACGAACGTCACCACGAGCGCGATCGCCAGAACGTTCTCGCACCGGTCCGCGATGAGCAAAGCCAGCGGTCCGGAAAACGACTCGGCTATCAGAACGAACGGCTCCGCCGGAAGCCGCGCCGTCACCCATGCCGCGAGCTCGTGATAGTCGAGTGGGATATCGTTGGGGAGCGATTGACAATCA
Source organism: Gemmatimonadota bacterium (assembly GCA_030854615.1). Taxonomy (GTDB): domain Bacteria; phylum Gemmatimonadota; class Gemmatimonadetes; order Gemmatimonadales; family Gemmatimonadaceae; genus FEN-1250. The sequence continues at coordinate 15,096 of JALYSW010000067.1, read as the reverse complement.
AGCGCGATATTCGCCGGCGCGGCGGCGATGAAGCGATCGAAGAGCGAGGTGGTCCCTTGCAGACCGGGAAGCAGAATCACACGAGGCGAGCTCACGTCGATGCTCCGCTCTTCGGATCGCGTCCGTACAATGTCACCATCTGCTCGTACAACTCGCCGTCCTCCTGTTCCAGCGCGGCGGTGCGCTCGAAGAACGCCTCGGTCGCCACGGCGAAGAATTCCGCAGGATTGGTGGTCGCGTAGTCGCTCAGGACCGAGTGTCTATCCGCCCGGTCGCAGCGTCGCGCGTAACTCTCGGCGAGCACCCTCCGCCATCCATCGACATCTCGCACGATGGGAAGAATTTCCGTCGTAACTCCGAAACCGGAGGTGCGCATGGTGATTGCGGCCTCTCCGATCGGTGGCGGAATCAGGTGGTGGTCGTTCGCGAACTGATGCGCGAATTCGTGGATGACGAGGTTGCTCCCGTCCGACGGATCGCTCGCCCCATCCAGCGAACCTTCCCATCCGAGCACGATGACGCCATTTCCCCACGCTTCGCCGAGCTCCGGGGTCGGCTCCCCTGCATCGCTCGTCTCCAGCCATTTACGCGGATCGCGCACCCGCTTTGCGATAAACCCTCCCGGATACACGAGAATCTCACGCAATCCGGGATAGGGTTCGCCTCGCGTTGTGAGAGTGAGCAGGGAGGCCTGAGACGCGATGACGATCTGCATCTCGACATTCAACACGAGGCCGCCCGCGCCCTCCCACCGTCGCGTCGCAATGAGAGCGCGTGCCAGCTTGAGCAGTCGCACGCGCTCGGGCTGCGACAGATCCCGCGAGGCGGGCACACGATCGTGGAGTATCGTGAACCACGCCGCATCGATCGCCGCGTCATCTTCACGGCGCGCTTGCGCCGCGACGAGCCTGCGAAGCGCCGGCATGATTACGAAATAGCCGATCGCGAGCATCGCACCGCCGGCGAGCAACGCAGCCAGAAAGTCGAACATCTGATCACCTCTCCCTGGTGCTGCGCATCAGCCTGCCCACGATTCGGTGCGCATCTCATACAATGTGCGTGCGCGACCGCCTCGCGCAATCGTGAGCGCACTGACTCGGGCCATGTCCGCGGGCTATGCTTCCCCGACACGCGTTTCGACGCGCAACCAACTCTCCCGACCCGCCAAGATTAATGCGCACACCAATTCTTCTCGCCGTTTTCGCTGTTACCGCCGCAATCCCTTCCTTCGGTCGCTCGCGCGTCTCCTCCTCAACCGTACCTTGCACGACGGCCACGGCCAACTGCGAGCGCTGGGTGGCGATGGGCAGCACGGCGCGGTCGATGATCTACTCGACCTATCCGCTCGACGCCAAGAACACCGCCATCACGCGCGCGCTCATCATGGTGCACGGCGCAGATCGCAACGCCGACCACTACTTCGCGACGGCAACCGCCGCCGGCTTTCTCGCCGGCGCGCTCGGCAATACGATCATCATCGCGCCGCGATTCGCTGCCGGGAAGGACAGCCTGCAAGGGAACGAGGTCGTCTGGCCGAATCACGGAGACAGCTGGCGCTCGGGCGGAATGTCCACGTCGAACCCAACGCTCTCGTCGTTCGACTTCGCGGACGCGATCCTCACGAAACTCGCCGACAAGAAAGTCTTCCCGGATCTCACGCACATCGTCGTCACCGGCCATTCAGCGGGCGGGCAGTTTGCCACACGCTATGAGATGAGCAATAAGGTCGACGGAAAGCTCAGCGGGGTCTCGATCAGCTACGTCGTCGCGAATCCGTCCAGCTACGCGTGGCCTGCCGCCGTGCGGCCGTTGCCCAACGGTGACGGAGATCCCGCCAGCGCCGACAAGGAGGCCCTCGGCGACGACGGCGAGAATGTGCACTCGAATTTCAGCTACGGATCATTCGACTCGTCGAAGCTGCCGGACTTCAATCACTGGCCCGCAGGGCTCGAGAATCGGTCTGGCTACACCGCGCAGATCAGCGACGAGCGGCTCAGGAAGCAGCTCGTCGATCGCCCGACGACCTACATCCTCGGACAGGTCGACGTGCTCCCGCTCGGCGGCTTCGACTCGTCGCCGAGCGGCATGGCGCAGGGACCCACGCGACGCGCGCGAGGCGAGGCGTTCTTCAAATACGTGAACGGCACGCTCGGCGCAAAAAACAAGGCGATCATCGTCCCGGAATGCGGGCACAACGATCGCTGCATGTTCACGAGCGAGGTCGTTTTGCCGGTCATCTTCCCAAAGTAGCAATCAGGCAGCGCGGATCAGACTTCTCTCGCCTGGTCCGCGCGCAACTCCTGAATCGTCGGCAGCGTGTCCATCAAGGGAGCTACTACCCGCTCATTGTGGTGTGACTCAGACGCCACGCGCGCGCGAGAGGTCGTCGGACGCGGGCGCCACGATGCTCGCGTACTGCGTGGGAGTCAGCCCGACCATTGCCTTGAAGTCGTTGATGAGATGCGCCTGGTCGAAGTAGCCCATGTCGATCGCGAGGCGCGACCAGTCGAGTACTTCACCGGCCTGAAGGCGCTCGATCACCTCGTGCAGGCGATAGCGGCGGATGACCCACTTCGGGCTCTGCCCGACGTATTCGCGAAGGATCCGCTGGAGCGATCGCTTCGCGATGCCGGAGCGACGTACGAGCTCATCCACCGTCGTGATCGTCGCATCGGTGAGGATCAGGTCGACGAGGGTGGTCGCGACGGCGACGTTGTCGTCCGGCGCCGGGATTCGCACGCGAAAGAATGCGTCGGAGGCTGCGACGCGATCGTCGTCGGGTGCGTCGGAGAAGACGATCGTACGAAGGGCGAGGACCTCGGCTCCGAATATGGGCTCCGCTGCGACGACTTCGTCCGCAAGTGTCGACGACGGTGCGCGGTAGAACGGCCGAAACCCTCCCGGTCGGAACTTCACGCCGAATACCTGCGACCTGCCTCGAAGCAGTCGCGAGAACTTCTGCGTCTGGATGCCGGTGACGACAGTGCCCGTATCCTCGAACACGAGATGGATGTTCGGATGCGAAACGCTCTCTGCCACGTGTGACTCGACGCCGGCGAGGTCCCAGGCGATCATCCAGTAGTGCGCGATCCACGGAGAGAGGTCGGGGGAGGGTGCGCGCCGCGAGTGGCGCATGGTTCCGTCGGGGAGCGGACGGCGCAGCACGCCCCGCGCTCTGCCTACGGACTCGTCGAACGTCTCTTCGACGAGCGGCGCATCCGGCTGTCGCGTTTTTCCAATCATCGTGCCGAATCACGGGCTAGCTTCAGCTGTATCATGATTCTCTCCCGACTATTTGCGCACGCGCTCGCGGCATCCATCGCGCTAGCGCTCGGCGCGCCTGACACTCCCGGAAAGGATACTCTCGTGACACAACACGCGAAGGGTACGTTCGACGTGAAGCTCGTTCCGCTCGGCGCCGATGAGAAAGGGCGCGATCCGCATCTCGGCCGCATGTCGATAGACAAAATGTTCCAGGGCGATCTCGTAGGGGCGAGCAAGGGTGAGATGCTGACGGGGATGAGCGACGTGAAGGGATCTGGGGCATACGTCGCCATCGAGCTCGTCACGGGAACGATTGCGGGGAAGAGCGGAAGCTTCATCCTCCATCATCGCGGGACGATGGCACGCGGCGAGCAGCAGCTGGCGGTCGAGATCGTGCCGGATTCGGGCACGGGCGAGCTCACGGGAATTTCGGGGAGCCTGACGATCACGATCGTGGAGAAGAAGCACTTCTATGAGCTGAGCTATACGTTAGGATAGGGGTCGAGCGTCGGGATTCGCGGTCGCCGGCACTACTCGACGACTCACCCCTCGAATATCTGCGCGAGATGATGTTCGAGATGCACGACATAGTCGCCCATGAAATACTCGAGCGTCGTCGGCTCGCTCGCGGGAATCTGCGTGAACGCGATCTCGTGCAGATTATGTCGCATCCGTGCGTGCGTCCGCACGTCCTGTGGAATACTCTCGATGACGCGCGCGAGGTGCAGGTTAAATTCCGCGAAGAGCGTGACCAGCGAGCTCCACGGAGCGATGCCGTATCGTTGCGCCGACACCCAGCCATCCTGATCGTACCCGGGAAAGACGAGGTCGTTGGTGAATTGCGCGCGCACGAAACGCTGATGGTTGTTCGACGCCGAATCGATCAGGTGTCCGACGATCTCCTTGCGCGACCACCTGCCCGGCGCGCGCGGCAGAGACGCGTCATGCTCGGTGATTGCCTCAAGCTTCGGGCGGACGCCACTGATCACACGGCGCAGACGCGATTCGGGTGTCGTCACCGTCCGTTCGCAACCTGCTGCCAGAACTCCGGCAGTCGTCCCACAGCCCGGAGCGCGGCGGCCTGACGCTCATCGCGCAGTGATGCCACCATGTGCCCGAGAGTAATGCCGTGTGACGGACGTTCCGTCACCTGCACGAGATCGCCGGCTCCGACGTCGCCCTCCTCGATGATGCGAAAATACGCGCCCATGCGCCGCGCTGCCAGAAAGCGCTTGGGGAACATCGGATCGCCCATGCGGATACCGAGTTTGAAACACGGAAGGCGCGGCTGCGCAACTTCGAGCAGCGCGGTTCCGACGTTCCAACGCTCTCCGACGAGTGCCGACGAAAGATCGATGCCTGAGAGCGTGAGGTTCTCGCCGAACAATCCGATGGATGTGTCGATCCCCTCGTGCTCGCGCCAGAAGTCGTAGTCCTCGGTCGCGTACGCGTAGACGGCTTTATCCACGCCGCCGTGCACGGTCCGGTCGGCCTGATCGTCTCCATCGAAGTTGACTCCGCGAAGTGCGATGCGGCCGGTCACCGGATGCTTCCAGATTCCGGTGGCAATGAGGTCGCCTCGCCACTCGATCTCCCGAACGGCGCCGACATTTACCGAGATGACCCTGGGGCTCCTGATCGCGGGAGGCGCAGACTCGCTCCGCGGAGCAACACGATGCGGCGTCGGCATCGCGCGCTACCGCGGGGTGGAGATCGTCAACTTGAAGCCATCGGGATCGTGCACGCGGAACGCGCGCGCGCCCCACGGCATCGTCGCGGGCTCGGTGACGAGCACACCGCCTGCCCGCTTGATGCGCGCGGCCACGTCATCGAGGTCATCGTCGGTCGTAATCTGCAGCGAGAATCCCTCGCCCTTCACGCGATCGAAGCCCCGCGCGCCATCGTCGAGGCCAATCAGAAGCTGCACCTCGCCCGCGCGTAAAGAGATGGCACGCAGAATTCCCTCCCGCTCGTGTCGCTGCGAGACGGTGAAGCCAAGGACGTCGACGTACCAGGCGAGGCTCTTCTGAATGTCCTTGACGGTGAGCGACGCCTGGAGCGTGAGGCCGTGCAGTGTAGCCGCGGCAGCATCTTTCGAAGCGGAGCTCGGATTTCCTGAAGTCACGTATCTACCTGTCCGGGCGAGAGTTCGTTTTTCGGAGCTGTTAGCAGTGCTGAAAGATACGCGATGCGAGACGCGAGCAGAGCGTCAGGCAGCCGGGCGCCTGCGTTCGCACACTACGCTGCACGCATCGCGGAGCGCAGCGTGAACAGCGTAATCTCCGGCCGCACCAAGAAGCGCGCACGAATGAGGTGTCCGACTCCGCGGCTGATGTACAGTGTTCTCCCCGCATCGACGGTGACCGGGACCTCGCCCGCGACGTAGCGCCGGTTCTGCACCGGAAGCAGTGGGGGTGGCAGGAACGGCGGTTTGCACTGCCCGCCATGCGTGTGTCCCGCCAACATCCACCCGCGGAATCCCGGCCAGTGCTGCTGGTCCGCAGCATCGGGGTTGTGAACCAGTACGATCCCCGCGGCGCTCTGGCGCGCCGCGAGCGCAGCGGGAGGATCGCCGCGATGCGACCACAGGTCGTCCACTCCCACGAAGTCGAGCCCTGCCACCGCCTGCGACTCGTTCCGCAGAACGCGCACGCCCGCGCGCTCCGCCTCGGCGACAACCTTGCTCGCGATGGCGGGATCGCCCCAGCCGTGTCCGTAGTCGTGGTTGCCGAGGATGCCGAGCGTTGCGAGGCGACCATGCGGAAAGTGTGCGAGCACGCCGCGCAACTGCGCGTACTGCGACTCGCCACGTGCCCGCCGGTGCGTGAGGAAATCTCCGGTGATGACCACGATGTCGGGAGCGAGCGCACGCACGCGGTCGAACGAGTGCACCAGATATTCGTCGCTCACCTGCGGCCCGACGTGCAGATCGCTGAGCTGCAGGAGACGCGCGCCGTCGAGCACTTTCGGCAGATGCTCGACCGGCAAGTCGCGCTGCACGATCTCGAGCCAGTGCGGCTCGACTTCGGTCGCGTATCCGAAGCAACCGATGGCCGTCGCGGCAAGCGAGACTGCGGTGCGTACGACGAAAGTGCGACGATTCAAGGGACGGCTCTCCGTCGATCGGTCATATTGCTGTGCGGTGATATGGCCCGAGCTCCATGCGCGGGCGCCCGCGGGCGCAGCGCTTGCGTCGGGAAACGAGTGCGTCGATGTCATCGTGAAGATAGCTTCGTGTCATGTAGTGAACCGGACGTCGCGGGGAGGTCATGTGACCGCTGACCGATACGAGCTCGGCACGAACGCTGGTGCACACTCCATGCTGACGGCGATGACGGCGCGTGCGACGGATGCACTGCTCCCCCGCTGGATCTTTCTGCGAGCACTTGGTCTCATCTTCTTCTCGGCGTTTTACTCGCTGGCCCGCCAGGTACACGGGCTGATCGGCGAGCGTGGCATCCTCCCGGCGGGTCCCTACCTGCAAGAGGTCCGCGAGGCGCTGCATGGCGTCGCGCACGTCTGGCATGCACCGAGCATGTTCTGGCTCGGGTCGGGAGACCGCGCGTTAACGGCGGCCGTCGTCGTCGGTATCGTGTGCTCGCTGCTGCTCGTGCTGAATATCTGGCCGCGCCCGATGCTTGCCGTCTGCACGCTCGTCTTCCTGTCGTTCATCGCGACGCTGCAGGACTTTTCGTCGTACCAGTCGGACGGGATGCTGCTCGAGGCCGGCTTCATCTCGATCTGGCTCGCGCCGCGCGGGATGCGCCCCGGCCTTGGCGCGGTCGATCCACCATCGCGCCTCAGCCTGTTCATGCTCCGCTGGGAATGGTTCCGGATCTATTTCGAGTCCGGGCTCGTGAAGCTCATAGGCGGCGACGTGCACTGGCGCAACTTCACCGCGATGGACGACTACTATCAGAACGGGCCTCTCCCCGCGTGGCCCGGCTGGTACGTGCAACATCTCCCGCACTGGTATCACGCAGGCACGGTTGCGCTGACGTTGATCGTCGAGCTCGTGATCGTGTGGGCGCTCTTTCTGCCGCGCCGCTTCCGCCTCGCGTGCGTCGCGATCGTGACGGCGCTGCAGATCGGCATCATCGCCACGGCCAACTATGCGTTCCTGAATTACCTCGTGCTGATGCTTGGCGTGCTTCTGCTCGATGACGACGCGGTGCAATGGGTGATCTCGCGAATCGCGACGCATGTGCCCGGCATACGACGAAGGGCCGCATCCGACGAGTCCATCGAGTCGCCTCGCACACCAGGCCGACCGCGACGCATCATCGAGTCGATCACGCTCGGCTGGATTTTCTATGCGACGCTCTGGGCGTTTTTGGCGCCGGGATCGGGGAGCATCCTCGCGCTACCGGAGCGGGCGGTCGCGCCCTTTCGTATCGCCAATGCGTACGGACTGTTCGCGACGATGACGGTCGCACGTTACGAGATCGAGTTCCAGGGGAGCAACGACGGTGGGCAAACGTGGACCGCGTATCCCTTTCGCTATAAACCGCAGGATATCATGGAGCGGCCCGGCATCTACGCTCCGTACCAGCCGCGCTTCGAATGGAATCTCTGGTTCGCCTCGCTGGGGCCATGGCAGCAGTCGCCATGGGTGGTCTCGACGCAGGCGCGACTCCTGGATGGAAGCGCCGAGGTGATCTCGCTGTTCCGGCGCGATCCGTTTGCTGGTCGTCCGCCGGCGATGGTCCGCACGGTTCGGTGGCAGTATTGGTTTACTGACGAGGCGACGAAGCGAAGGACGGGCGCGTGGTGGCGCAGGGAATTTCTCGGCGAGTTCGCGGGGGTGGTGTCGCGGGATGCGAACGGACGGATGGTGTTGACGCCCGCTTCCGGTCAGTGAAGGCACTCGTGCGGCGCGCACCACGCAGACAAAACGCCCGACGCGAGCGCAGCCCCAGGTGGGGCGTCGGTTCGTTCTCCGATGCGCCAGCGAAAAGTTGAACCTCGGACCTCACGCTTATCGGGCGAGTAGATAGAATTCCGGATTACGACGTTATGCTGCCATCGTCCCACTCTACACGAATGAATTCGTAGATGCGTGCCGCACCCTGCCAATCCATCGTCCACAAGGCTGGTTAAGATCATTCTGAGCAACGACGACGGAGCGCTGCTGGACGGTCTCGAGCGCGCGGCATTCGGCTATTTCCGGCAAACGGTAAATCCTGCCAACGGCCTGGTTGCGGACACGTCGCGCGCTGGCTCCCCGTGCAGCATCGCCGTCGTCGGATTCGCCCTCTCGGTGTACCCTGTTGCCGTCGAACGCGGCTGGATGGCGCGCGATGAAGCGGTTGCACTCAGCCTCGCCGCGCTACGCTTTTTCCGCGACGCTGACCAGACCGGCGGCCCCGAGGCGACCGGGTACAAGGGATTCTTCTATCACTTCCTCGACATGCACTCCGGGATCCGTGTGTGGCGCTCGGAGCTCTCGGTGATCGATACCGCCTTGCTGATGGCGGGAGTGTTGACGGCGCGCGAATATTTCGATGCGGCGACAGCGCCGGAAACCGAATTGCGCCAGATCGCCGACGAGTTGTATTTGAATGTGGACTGGCGCTGGTCGCAGGACGGGGGCGCGATGATCATGCAGGGATGGAAACCGGAGAGCGGCTTTTTACACTACGGATGGGCAGGGTATACCGAGGGTGTCGTGTTGTACGTGCTCGCGCTGGGTTCACCAAGGCACCCGCTCGTGGGCGATGCATACCACTCGTGGACTTTGACGTATCAGTGGGAGAATCTCTACGGCTTCGACATACTGTACGCCGCGTCGCTCTTCATCCACCAGTTTTCCCACGCATGGATTGATTTGCGCGGGATTCAGGATCCGTTCATGCGCGAGAAGGGGAGTGACTACTTCGAGAACAGTCGGAGCGCGGTTCTGGTCCAGCGTGAATACGCAAGGCGTAACCCAGGCGGGTTCGCTGGCTATGGCGAGGATTGCTGGGGGCTCTCAGCCTGCGATGGTCCGCTCGGTGACGCCTCGGACGGTGTGGGACGTCGCCTCCGGTTGTTAGGGTACGCAGCGCGCGGCGTGCCCTACGGTCCCGATGACGGAACGATTGCTGGGTGGGCCTCATTGGCGTCGCTACCATTCGCACCAGACATCGTCCTGAAGGCCGTGCGGACGATGCACTCGCGCTACCCCGAGATGCGTCCGGATCGCCAGTATGCGAGCAGTTTCAATCCAGGGCTTGTCGGTGCCGATGGCAAATACTGGGTGTCCAGTGGCCACTACGGATTGGATCAAGGCATCGTCACGATGATGATCGAGAACTACCGCACGGAATTCATCTGGCGGTTGATGCGCAACTGTTCGTACTTCGTCGCGGGACTTCGGGCTGCTGGCTTCCGCGGCGGTTGGCTGGAGCATGATACCACTCGGACCCGTGCTGTCAGTGAGCATAGTTAAGCAAATCGCCGCGACGGCTGAAAGCGATCCCAGCGAACGGGAGCGCATGCGCAACGTACGTCCGAACGACTGGCACAACCCTCAGCCAGCCGGGCGTTACGACCTGATCGTCCTGGGAGCGGGGACTGCCGGACTATCCGCCGCGCGAATGGCGGCGATGCGAGGCAAGAAGGTCGCTCTTATCGAGCGCGACCTTCTCGGCGGCACGTCTCTCAACACTGGCTGCCTGCCGTCGAAGACGATTATTCGCACTTCACGGCTGTACGGAGAGATGCGTCATGCAGAGAATTACGGCGTATCCGTTCCGGCCGACATTCAGGTCGATTTTCCGGCGGCGATGCTGCGCATGCGTCGCATCCGCGCGCACGTGAGCCGCCTGGATTCGGCGCGCGACCTCGCTGCGTCCGGAGTCGACGTGTTTTTCGGTGTTGCACGTTTTTGCGGCGCCGATGCGGTAATGCTGGACGGCACGAGGCTCCGCTTCAAGCGAGCCGTGATTGCGACGGGGGCGCATCCCAAAACACCCGCGATTCCGGGTTTGGTCGAAGCTGGCTATTTCACCAACGAGAGCATCTTCGACTTGACCGAGCTGCCACGCCGGATCCTGGTCATTGGTGGAGGCCCACTCGGCTGCGAGATGGCCCAGGCATTTTGCCGCTTTGGAGCGCAGACGACCATCGTGCAGAATTGGCCGCTCTTCCTGCCACGTGAAGAGCGCGACGCCGCGCAGATTCTGTCCGACGCATTCGCGAGCGACGGCATCGAGATCAGGCTGGACACCAGAGTCGTCAACGTACGAGTGCAGGGTGACGAGAAGATAGTCGACCTCGTCCATGACGACTATAAAAACTCGATCACCGTCGATGCCATTCTCACGGGGACCGGCCGCGCCCCGAACGTGGATGGACTGGATCTGGAGGCTGCCGGCGTTGCGTATGACAGCTCTCGCGGCGTTCATGTGGACGATTTCCTGCGAACTGCCAACGCCCGTATCTATGCTGCCGGCGATGTCTGTCTGGAGCATAAGTTCGACGATACCGCGGAAGCATCAGCACGCATCGTGGTCGAGAACGCGCTGTTCCACGGGCGTCAGCGTCTAAGCCGGTTGACGATTCCGTGGTGTACCTACACCGACCCGGAGATCGCCCACGTCGGTCTCTATGTACGGCAGGCGCGGGAGCAGGGCATCTCGGTCAAGACCTTCACCGTCCCGATGCACGAAGTGGATCGGGCGATTGCGGACGGCGAAGAGACGGGCTTCGTGAAGATCCATGTCAGAGAGGACACCGATGAGATCGTTGGAGCGACGATCGTCGCTCGTCATGCGGGCGAGATGATCAGTGAACTCACATTGGCGATCGTAGCTGGCATTGGCCTGCGGAAGCTAGCTACCGTGATCCATCCCTATCCGACCCAGGCTGGTGCCATTCGTCAGGCGGCGGATGCGTACGAGCGTACGCGCATCGCGCCGTCGTAAACACGCATATAGCCCGTGAGCGAACTCATCGTCGCTCTGCGCCCGTCGACTTCACTTCCCCACTCGGCTCTCGGCACTCTCGAGCAACCGTCGAGGGGTCGCTGGGAAGCAACGCGTCGTCGTCCGGGGCTGGATAGCGAAGCGTGCCGTCGACGAGTAGCAACGCGCCCGGAGTGAGACTCGCGCTCGTCACCTTACCGATTCCCATAATGTGCTCCACCTTGACGCCTGTCGCCAACAAGTAGTCGGTGATGATGCGGCGATGGCATCGCCACCAGACGGCCTCAGCGCACATGATCGCGCACCGATGCTCACCGGCGAGCGCAAGCAATTCGTCGAATCCGGAGCGAAACGGCGCGGTCTCCGCGTAGTCGGCGTAGCTCCGAAAGGCCAATACGCGCCATAAGGTATTCGCGGACGGCGGGGCGCCCTTGGCATGGTGACGCCGACCGCCGAGCGAGAGCAAATGCTGGTAGCCGATCCCGTGGGTGGCGAGAGAGCCCGGCAGCGTATCGAGGTTGAACTGCGGCGCCGCGCGCGACCACGGGATCGAGCGCACATCAACCAGCAGATCCACTCCGACCTGCTGCAAGAGCGCCACGAATTCATCGATCGATCGCGTCGAATGACCGATCGTAAAGACTGTATCGTTCACCGGCGGAGCCTTGGTGAGCACTGATTCCATTAGTCAACCTTCGAGCGGCGTTGCTGATACATTCACTGCGTACCGCCGAGTGCTGCGACACATGTGTCATCGCATGCTGCACGTTCGCATGCTGCATGTTGCGCGCCGTAGCGGCCCGTGCCACGCTGTGATCATGAATCATCTGCGTTCGATCACGAGACACGAGATCCCCGTCATCGCACCCTACCGCCTCGACCTCACGGTGAGCGCGCTTCGGCGGCTTTCGACCAACGTCGTCGACCTACTCACGCCCGAGGGGCAATACGTGCGCGCGCTCTCCGGGTATCCCACACCCGTGATCGTGCGCGCCACGCAGCGTGGTCATGAACACTCGCTCTCCATCACGATCGAGGGTGAAATGAGCGGTGCGACGGAAGTTCTCGGAATCGCGCGTCGGATGCTCGGGACCGATCGCGATCTCACGGGTTTCGATCGATCCGCCGCTCGCATCCCATGGCTGGCTCCGCTCGTCCATCGCATGCGAGGCGTCAAACCGCCGCGATATCCCACGCTCTGGGAGGCGTGCGCGAATGCGATCGTCTTTCAACAAGTGAGCTTGCGCGCGGCGAGCACGATCATGCACCGCATGATCGTTGCACTGGGGCAAACAGTGCAGACCGATGGCGTACCGGTGCCGCTGTGCATCTTTCCGACCCCTGCAAGCGTTCAGTGCGCTCCGGACAAACTGCTGCGCAGCGCCGGCCTCAGCGCCAACAAAGTCGCAGCGTTGCGGCGCGTGGCCGACATGCTGGAATCCGGAGCGCTCGATGAAACGACGCTCGATGCGAGCGCGAGCACGGATGCAGCCGCACTTCTGCGGAGAATCAAGGGCATTGGCCCATGGACGGCCGCGCTCATTCTGCTGCGTGGTTTGGGGCGGCTGGACGTATTCCCCGCGAACGATACCAGCGTGGCGAGCAACATCGCACTCGTCGCGGGTTCGGAGCCGTTCGACGCCTCGACCGTGTTGCACACGCTCGGCTCGCAGCGCGGGATGCTCTACTTCTACCTGCTCCTCGCGCGGCTCGAAGCCCGCAACGAGATCGGCCGTGCATCCTTCGAGCGGCCGGCACCAGACTCTTAGGAAAACGACACGAGGCGTGGCGGATCAGCTGCCGGCCTCCTGGCTGTAATGCTGATAATCCTCACGCCAGCTGCCCTGTCCCTCGCCGATGGCGACGTAGTCATCAACGAGCCGCAAGCTGCACCCATGCCGATCGCGGGTCGCGCGCGACAGCGGCAATGGTCTTGCGCACTTGGGAGGCTGATGATGCGGGAGGAGGATCGACCGCCCTCGTCACCCGTCAGCTTCGATCCGGAGGAGATACAGCATGAAGAGCATACGGATAATATCGGGAGCAGCTATTCTGGTCGTGATCATGGCGTGCGCAAGCCAAAACCAGGGAGTGAGGCGCTTGAAACCGTCGTCGGACAGTAGCTCAATGCGCGACACCACTGAGAGCTACGGTAATCAGAAAACGCGGATGGCTCCCGGTAGCGACACCAGCAGAAGGGCGCGCGGAGTTGCGACCAACACGAACTCTCCAACGAGCACGAATTCGGACACGACCGCGAAGCCTGACACACAAGGAACCGCCGACCAGATCGGCACCCCCGCATGGTGGAGCACTCACATCACCGCGGACGGTAAGACGAAGCCGTGAGACACGTACGATCGGCGTAGCTCGCGGGATGAGGTCCGCGAACTCGCGGATCTGATAGTTGGTCTCTCTCGGGGACCGGTTCGAGACCGAGCGCCCGACGTTGCTGGAGCCCGCGACGCAGTTGAATCCCGAGCAATGCCACGAGACATCAAGAGGTAGCTTCTGGTATCGTGAGAGTTGCATCCCGAGCGGCCACGAACACCACGACGAACGTGACGGGTTCCGTCCTGCTGGCGTTCGCCGAGACGTGATGTATCGCGTTCGCGGCCTCATAAAAACTCTCGCCGGCGTGGTAGACGCGCTCGGGCGCGTCGCCCACGCGCGAGCGAAGCGCTCCGGAGACGACGTAAACGACCAGCGGCGCGGTGTGGTGATGGGCGACATCGATCTCGCCAGGTACGTAGTGGACGCGCTCCACGGAGAATTGGCGATCAGGGAGACCGTCGATGTCGTGTTGGAGTATTCGTTCAACTGTGCTCACGATCGTCCTGATTGCTCAAGATATGGGAGGCGGAGTAATGCTGCAGGGGTGCAGACCGCACGTCGCGCTCGATAGCTACGTAATGCATAACCCCCTGAAGTGAAGATATGAGTGCACCGGCGTCCGCCCCTCCATTTCCACACGACTGTTCGGTAATTGCCCTTTTTCTACTTCTTCGCCGTGCGCGTCAATGCTTTGCCAGAATGGAATACGACAGCTGGCTCGCCCGGATGATGGTCATGTTCCTTGATGGAATACATCGTGTTGGCAGCCGTGGTGCCGCGCTTGTGAACGCCGCTAACGGTGCCGTGACCAATGGCGCTACGATAGTGCCAGGATACCGCGGTGCCAGCGGGAATCGTCTTGAACGATGGTGCTTTCTTGGTAGCCATAACAGCCTCCTCATGGGTGATAAGCCAGTACCGCTGATGCGTGTGCGCTGGCGATGGCGATGGCACGCTCGGGAGCGTGACAGGTTGGGACGTCTCGACTGATGTACATGCGTACGAATGAGATCTACTATCGGTCGCTTTAGCGTCCTTTGTTCCGGAGGTAGTTGTGTGCTTCATTCATGCCAGCGACGTCGCTATCGCCAAGGTCGCCCTGCCGCCCCTGTTCAGCCAGTCGAGCGGGAAACGCGCCGCCACACGGCACACGCGGCTGGATATAGTGGCCTCGACGCTCCGTCCTCGCCGTTGTCAAACGCGCACGATTCCCATGAGGCGGCGCTCTTTATGCACCACCTAACAAGCGTGGGCGCATTCGTCGCGGCGGGTGCGAAGCCATCAGTCGGGCCCGTCCCGATCGTCTGCGAAGTCGCAAGCCCTTAGGAGCAAGAGGAGACAATATCATGACAATGGATGCAAACACCGTCATCAAAGATTGGCCGGACGACGCGCGCACCGTCACGGCAGCGCTCATAACCAAGTACGGAGCAGCGGATGAGGTCACGCCGACGCAGGTCGTGTGGCACAACCGCGGCCCGTGGAAGGCCGTCGTCGCGTCGAAAGAGGCAACGCCGCACAATTTCCCATTCCCGCATGGGGATATCGTCGAGAATTTCACGGAGTATGACGTGCCACTCGACTCCTTCTC
>JALYSW010000061.1 GCA_030854615.1 Gemmatimonadota bacterium | reverse complement strand
CACTCGCCACCATGAGCACGGCCGCCGCCGCCAACAGCGCCGAGCGTCGTCCCGAGCGCACACGAGCGCGCCGCATGACGGAGCCCACTTCGAGCGGCGGGATCGGATGATCGATCGATGCGAGCATTCGGCTCAACGCATCGTCGTCGAAATAGTCCTGTGACTCGCTCATCGACGTTCCAGTGGATTGAAGTTCTCACGCTGCTGCGATTCATACGCTTTTCGAAATGCCACCTTCGCTCGAGCGAGAAGTGTTCCGACGCTCGTCTCTCCGATGTCGAGCGAGAGCGCGAGCTCGCGGTAGCTGTGGCCCTCTTCGCGAAGCAAGAGCAACGCGCGATCGCGCGTCGGGAGGAGGTCCAGCGCGCGGCGCACCAGCATCCTGCGCTCCGCCGACAGCACATCCTCGTCTGGTGACGGCGCGGCGTCGCCCATGTGTTCATGCGGCGCGCGCCGTCGCAACAAGCGCAGTCGCCGCGAACGCGTCCGCTGCTCATCGCGAGCTTGATTGAGGGCAACCGACACGAGCCAGGCACGAAGATCGTCCGGCATGGCGCCTCTGTTGTAAAGACGCACGAAGCTTTCCTGCGCGATGTCGGCCGCGAGCGACGAGTCGCCGAGAAAGCGGTCGACCACCCGAAACAGCTCGGCGTAGCGCGACGCGAAGGCGACACGGAACTCCGCGTCGAAGGCGTTGGCGCTCATGCGCGAGATGGCGACGTCCAACGAGTATCCGGGCGCGTGCGCGAGCGAGCGTTGCGTGACGTCGATGGAGCCTCCAGCGCGCGCGTCATTCCGCCGAGCACACAGCGGGCAGACGCTTCAGGTTGCCAATGGAGCGCGCGAGTGAGGCTACTTGTGACAGGAGTCGCCCTACCGGAACGGCGGCTAGTACTTCCACTCCAGCCCAAACGTCGCGCTCCGGCGCGGGAGCAGAAGGAGGGCGTTGGCGCCGGGTTGGGCCGCGAGCATACCCAGCGCGTTTCCACGATTGAACAGATCGCTCAGCGACGCACTCGTCGTCACTTCACTCACGCGGCCAAGGAGCCGCAGCCGCCACTCGTGCCGAACGCCCAAATCGAAACGTGCATAGGCCGGCAGGCGCGCACCGTCGAGCACACCCGCGATTTGCCCCGGCGAGCCGGCCAGGTCGCCCGCTCCGGAGGAGGAGGTGTACGGCGTCCACTCGACCCCGTCGGCGATGAGGCTCGTCGGTGCGCCGCTGTGCAGCGACGCGGCTACTCGCACCACGGTATTTGTCCACACGCGAAGCCCGGCGGCACCCGACACCGATTGGGTGGCGCCATACGAAGGAGTATAGCTCATGCCGTTCGCGCGCTGCGTGACGCCGGATAGCGAATATGCCAGCTGTCCGGAGAGACGCTCTCCCTCGCGCGACAGCGCGATCGAGATCCCGCTGGCGCGGGCGCTGCCGACGGCGAATGCCGTGGTGGCGAAGGGATTCCCGGTGACGGGCGCGACGAGACCGAGCCCGGTGACATGGCGGGCGTACGCGTTCGCGCTCAGCGTCAGCGAGTGCGAGAGCCGCGCGTCGGCTGTGGCGGTGAGCTGATCCGCCTGGGCGGACGGCACGACAGCGCCCCCATACGACGAACCCGCGACGACGGGCAGCGAAATCCCCGCGACCCCATCGAAAAGCGACTCTTCGTTGCGGAGCGACTGCACGAACTGATGCAGCCGCGCGTAGCCGATCCCCAAGGACAACCGTCCGCTCGGTGTGAAGCGGGCCGACAGTCGCGGCTCGACTCCCGCGTGTACGGGCGCAATGAGCGCATCGCGAATGCCCGCCACGAAGCTCCATCGTGTCGCAACCATCCATCGCGCTTCGCCGTAGGCCGACACCAGCGTCGGAGCGCCACTGAGCGCGAGCGGCGAGCGCCCGGAGGAATCGCGCTGGGTGACGTCATAGCGAACGTCGTAGCGATCAGCGCTGACACCGCTCTCGAAGCGAGCCCCGCCGATCATCCACGAACTGCTGGTCGCCACGCCCAAATCGAGGAGAGTGTTCCGGAGCTGCGTGGTGCCCGCCCAGTCGAAGTCGGCATCAAAGTGCGTGCGCCACGCGCGTACATCCCAACGCGTATCGCCATCGGAGTGCCAGCGAACGGCGTCGGTGCCGGTATTCCAGCCGAGCGCATTGGACACCGGCTGCGGAAATGCGGACGCGCGATTGTCGTGCTCGCGATCGGAGCTTTCTCGACCATCGGCAGAGGCTGCGATGTCATCGGGTGCGGCAGCGAACGAGAGCCGGTCGGTGCTGTGAAACGCGAACGCCTCGAGCTCGCCACTTCGCAGCGGCATCGTGACCTTGGCGAACAAATCGCCGAATGCGGAGCCGCCGACGCGGCCGGACCGCGAATCCGACAGCGAGGCGTCGAGAGTTCGGCGCACGGCAACGAGGAAGGTGGAGCTCGCGATCGGGAGCGGACCGCCAACCGACTCGCGCAGTGACCCCGCGCCGAACGCCCCGCGCGTCTCGATGCGTTGCGCATCCGCGGGCGTCGTCGTAATCGCAATCGTGCCCGATGTCGCGTCGCCGTGCGCCGCACTGGGCGCCACGCGATCCAGCGAGGCAGCCGAGATCACGTCGGGGTTGAGCGCGGTGAGCGTTCCGAGCGCGTGATACGGATTGAAGACGGGAACGCCATCGACGGTCACCCCCGTTTCCGACGCGCCACCGCCCCGCACATGGAGCGATGTCGGCGTCTCGTCACGAGACGAGGCGAGCCCACGCGCGGTGAAGCTCTCCAACGCGTCGGCATTCGCGAGCGACGGATCCGTGCGAAGCGACGCACCGGCAAGGGTGATCGCGTCGAGGTCCTGCGAGTCGAGCGGACCGTCGCTCGGGCGCCTCGAACTGTCGTGCTGCGCGCGCGCGCGCACGCGGAGCTCGCTCAGCAGTTGCGGCCGCGGGACGAGCACGATGTCGACGACGACGCTCGGCGCTGTCGCCACGAGCACATCGAGCTCGCGTGCATCATAGCCCAATCGGCTGAAGCGCAGGTGATAGCGTCCGGCCGAAAGCCCGGACAGCTCGTAGTGCCCCAGGGAATCGGTTGATGAACGGAGCGACGGCTCATCCCTTACCGACGTCACCTCGACGAGCGCCGACACGATAGGTGTCGACGCCGAATCCGATGAGCGCACGACGCCACTCAGCGATGACCCGCCGGAGCTGTGCAGGATGGTGAGAAGCAGCGGAAGAATCACCCATCAATCTACCCCGCTGTGGGATTTCCGGACAACAACATCGGCACTGGGGATTGTTTGTGACCGCCGCGAACCAACGCGGAAGAGGCGACGTCATTCTAACTGATTGTTAAGGTTCCGGCTCCTGCGTCGTACAGCGTGGTGTACGATGTGAGATTGGAGGTCTCTTGACCGCCGATCCAGCTGCCCGAGTCCGTGAAGCGTGCGCCATGTACGGGACACGTAAAGCCGCCGCCATCGGAGTTGACCGTCCCTCCGGCGTGTGGGCAGATTCGCGACACGGCATCGAACGTGTCACTCCCCGTACGTACAACGGCGAGCGGATTGTTCCCCGAGGTGACATACGCGACGCCGCCAACGCTCGCCAGCGCCGGATAGTCGGACAGCGTGATCGTCATGTTCACGCTGGCGGGCGCCGTGGGACCGCCGCCGCCGCACCCGGCGAGAACGAGCGCGATCGTGGCGAGCGAGCCGTGAACCACGAACTGCCGTCGCGACACACACGGTGCCGAATCGGTCGCGAGCGGAATGGTGTCTGGAATGCCTGCCATGAGAGTGTCCCTCTTTTACGTGGTGAGTGAGATGACGGCAGCGGCCCACGCTGCACCGTCTTCGTCCTGCTTGAACATCTTGTCGAGATCCACGATGAGCGTCGCGCCCTGCCGCTGGATCGCGAGTCGATCCATTCCCCGTGTGGCACGGCCTTCGATGAACACGCCGTCGGGGCGGTATTTCGAGTGATGCTTGGGACACTGGAAGCGGTGATCGGCATCGTCCCAGCGAAGCGCCGTATTCTGATGGGGGCAGGAGAGGTTGAACGCGTACGCTGCATTCTGCCACCGCACGAGAATGACCTGATTGTCCTTGTCGATCTGCACGCCGTCGGCTGCCGGAATCGGATACTTCACGGTTTGGTCGCGATGACGAAGTCCGGTGATCGTATCGAACGTCGCCGCGGCCGCCACGCTGTCCGTGACACCGACTGCCAACAGCGCACCCGCGACCGCGAGCATCGAATCGCGAAGAAAGGAGCGACGGCTCGCCCCGATCGAACAGCCCGAACAATCGTCCCGCCCTGCTTCATCGGTTGACATCTGCCTCATCTCATCAAGTGGCGTTCTGCAGGACGACGCCGGCGATCAGCGTCGCGGACCAGAGAAAGAGACTGGCCCAGGAAATCACGCGCATGCGGTGCCAAAGCCCGTGCGGCGCAACGTCCGCGGTAGTTCCGACACGCCGAAGCGCCTGCTCTGTTTTCGTGAGCAACCCTCCATTCACGACAAGGAGTAGCACGAGCGCCATTTTTATCCAAAAGGTGGGCGCAGTCGCGAACGTCTTCACGTCCGAGAGCGCCAGGAGCACCCCACTCGCGAAGAGCACCGCGATGGCGATGAGCACCGGCCTGTGTACGGCATCGAGCTCCCGGAGCTGTCTCGTGCGCTCCGTCGGATCGGAACGCAGCGCCCGCAGCGTGCTCCGATCGGCAGCGATCGCGAAGCCGCCGCCAATGAAGAGCGCAAAGATGTGCGCGCCGGTGATGGAGGTCGAAATCACCTTGGAATTGCTGAAGGCGGATTGCCAGGGGGCAGTCACATGCTCCAGCTCCTTGAGAAGTGGAAACAGCATCACTTGTCTCTCCACAGCCACATCATCCCCGTTCCCACCGCGCTGAGGGCGATCGAGCTGATCGCGATCGTACGATGGGTACGCGCACTCGCCAGCGAGTGTTTCGCGTTGCTTCCCGAGATCGCCGTCAGCAGGACGCCGGCATCGGAGGCGAGCATCAGCGCCGAGTGGATCACGCGCCGAGTGCGCCCCTTCGGATCTTTCCTCGCGTCCCAGAAATTCCAGGCACCGGTGACGGTATTCACCGCGAACACAACACCCACTCCCCCGGCAAGAAGACTGTGAGCCGAGCGAAGACCCTGCGGGCGCGTCGTACTGTTCAGCAGCTTCTGCCCCACGAAGTACTCGGTGATGAACAGCGGAAGCATCGCGTACGCACCGATCTGGTGAATCTTGAGTCGCGCATGGTACGCGTCGCTGTATTCGATCGCGCGCGGCCGCTGTGATCGCGTCGTCGTGTCCGACACGCTCGTCGTGGCGATGAGCGGCTCGTCAGCGAGCGCGATCGTCGAGAAGTCGACGATTCTCGTCTCAAGCGGGGCCATCAGGCGCTCGGTCATCGAGAATGACGTTGCCACCGCAGACTCGACCGTTCCCAACGCCGGCACTGGTTCGGCGGGCGTCGCGATCCGATGCGTGCTCGACGAATCGACTAGCGCTCTCGTCGTCGTGTCCGCTCGAATACCAGGAACCGCGTCTGTGCCAGAGAACGCGTTCGCGGCCACGAGGCAGCTGATCACTAGCAGATGCACATGATTCTCCAGGAGGTCTTCTCCCAGGAGCGCGCGGGCACATCGATTTGTGACATGAAGAAAGTTCGATGGCGAGTGGGCGCGTATCCACATTCCGTCCACAACCTGCGACTCGCGAGTCACCGATGCGACAGAGGCCGAACCGATTTCTCGGTCCGGCCTCTGCAAATAGCGGGGGCGGGATTTGAACCCGCGACCTTCGGGTTATGAGCCCGACGAGCTACCAGGCTGCTCCACCCCGCGCCAGGACGTCAAATATCCGGGGTTTTCAGGGGCGTGTCAAGGTTTGCGAGTGCTATCCGGCTCTGCAAAGCGGTACAGGATCTCCTTGTTTCCGCGCACCATGCCGAACTCCTCGCGCGCGATACGCTCCTGCACCGCAGGATCGCCCTCGACGGCCTTCTTCACGCGCGCTAGCGAGTCGATCTCGCGACGCAACGAGTCCATTCCTGCTTTCATCCGCTTCGCGCGGGACCGCTGCGCGAGCAGCGCCGTTGTGCTGTATTCCCCGCCCTGCAGCGCGTACACGAGGACGATCGCACCGATCACGATCCAGATGATGCGAACCAGCTGCCCGCGCATGCTCGCCTTCGCCACGATGCGCTACAAACCGTAGATCGCGCCGCCGGGATACTCCGCCGCATCGCCAAGAATCTCCTCGATGCGCAGGAGTTGATTGTACTTTGCGACGCGATCCGTTCGCGACGCCGAGCCGGTCTTGATCTGCCCCGCGCCCGTGCCCACCGCGAGATCCGCGATGAAGGTGTCTTCCGTCTCGCCCGAGCGATGCGAGATGATCGACAAATAGCCCGCAGACCGCGCCATCTCGATCGCCTCGAGCGTCTCCGTCAGCGTGCCGATCTGATTCACCTTGATGAGAATCGCGTTGCCGACGTGACTCTCGATGCCGCGCGCGAGGCGCTCAGTGTTCGTCACGAAGATGTCGTCGCCGACGAGCTGCACGCGATCGCCGAGCGCCGCCGTGAGCGCAATCCAGCCATCCCAGTCATCCTCAGCCAACCCATCCTCGATCGACACGATCGGATACTCCTCCATCCATCGCGCGTACATCTCGATCATTCCGGCCGCGTCGAGGGTGCCGCCGCCACTCTTCTTGAAGGTGTACTTCCCGTCCTTGTCGTAGAGCTCACTCGCCGCGGGGTCGAGCGCGATCGCGATCTGCTTCCCGGGCGCATACTTCGCGGCCTCGATCGCCTCGATGATGATCCTGAGTGCATCCTCGTCGCTCTTGAGGTCTGGCGCGAAGCCGCCCTCGTCGCCAACGCTCGTCGCAAGCCCGCGCTTCACCAGCACCTTTTTCAGCGAGTGAAAAACCTCCGCGCCCATCCGCAGCGCCTCGCCGAACGTCTCGGCGCCGACGGGGACGATCATGTATTCCTGAAAGTCCACCGTGTTCGTCGAGTGCGCGCCGCCGTTGAGGATGTTCATCATCGGCACGGGCATGGTGCGCGACATCGGTCCGCCGAGGTATCTGAACAGTGGAAGTCCGAGCTCCTCCGCGGCCGCGCGCGCCGTCGCGAGCGAGACGCCGAGAATGGAGTTCGCGCCGAGTCGCTCCTTGTTCGGCGTGCCATCGAGATCGAGCAGCGCGCGGTCGATGCCGATCTGATCGATCGCCTGCATCCCGCGCAGCGCCGGCGCGATCGTTTCTTCGACGTGTTGTACGGCGCGCAGAACGCCCTTGCCGAGGTAGCGCTTGGGATCGGCGTCGCGCAGCTCGAGCGCCTCGTGCTCGCCCGTCGACGCGCCGCTCGGCACCGCCGCGCGCCCCATCGCGCCACTCTCCAGCAACACGTCCGCCTCGATGGTCGGATTGCCACGGCTATCGAGAATCTCGCGCGCGGTGATGTCTACGATCTCTGACATGGATCTCTCGGTTGAAGTGCGTTCATTCTGCCTGTAGC
>JALYSW010000053.1 GCA_030854615.1 Gemmatimonadota bacterium | reverse complement strand
AAGCGTCCGACCTTCGAGATGTCGCCCTTGTCATCGCGATCGGACTTGAGGCGGACGAGCACCTTTCCCGTTTCCGCGTCCTCGAAGCGGACGGCGGCGCCGTAGTCGTGCAAATGTCCGCCGATGCCGATGAGACGGCCGCTGAGCGGGAATTCGAACTCGTAGCTCTTCGTGGACTTGCCGGGCGGTACGTCGAAGGTGGTGACGCCACCGATGTGATTGTTGACGTCGACGTACATCGGCATCACGGGATTCTGCAGCTTGGCTTTCGGGATGTACGCGAGCGTCATCTTGAGATACGCATTATGGATGTCGCGTCCCGAATCGTTGTGCCACATCGCGTAGACGCCGAGGTGCTGGCCCTTCGCGAGCGGAACACCAACGCCAGCGGGAAGGAGAACGGGATCGGTCTCCTTGCCCCAGCCGAAGAGACGCTCGACCATCTGATAGACGATCTGACGGCGATCGAAGTTGACCGCGATCAGATGGTGGATGATGGACTTCGGCAGCGCGTGGCCGTCTTCGGTCTGCATGGAGAGGTTGAAGCCGCGGAGTCCGCCGTCAACTGGCCATTCGAAGCGCAGTACCTGCGGCGTGCCCATGTGCATCTCCGCCATGTCTGCGGGCATATTGGGAAGATCGTAGGGGCCGGCCGTGACGATGACTTCGCCGCGTGCCGAGTCCACCGATATGGAAATCTGCGGCTCGGCATCCGGCTTCTGCGGCGTGTTCGCCGGAGCCAGGAGTGCGATCGCGAGCAGAAGAGAAACGGACATGTAATTCCTCGAAGGGTCGAGTAGAAAGTTTTCTAGCTGAGACGTTCGCGAAAGAACGCCGACTGGCCGAAATTCTCCTCGACCTCGACTTCGATCATCGCGAGCTTGGCAAATTGCTTACCGCTCAGTGATGCGCGTGCCTTCCCTGCCAGATATTGCGCCAACATTTCGACCGTCGTGTTCGGAATCGCGAGCAACGCGCAGTCGGAAAGCGGAAATACGTATCTTGGCTTGCCATCGTACGCAACCAATACGCGATCTTCTTCGGTGGTCACCTGCAGCTTCGGGTTCTGGAGCGGGAGCAACACCTTGTGGTCGATCTCATCACAGAGGCGCTTCATGAGCTGTTTCACGAACGAGAAGTCGACGACGTACCAGCTTTCCTCGTCGATATCTCCCTCGAGCGTCATCCCGACACGGTAGTTGTGACCGTGCAGCGATTCACATCGGTGCCCCGCGAACGTGATGAAGTGGGCAGCCGCGAACACCATGTAGTCCTTGGTGACTGATACTCGAAACGCATTGTCCTTGCTCACCGTTCCCACCCTCCGTTCAATCCACTGTTCAGCAGTACGACGAATACCGCAGCGGCCGTTATGTCCGCAGTTGTACCAGGATTCCTTGAATTACGACTATCTCTGAGCTCGAGGTCAAACAACGCGACGGCGCGCCTGCCGGCATCGGAGCGCATGCCTCCCGCGGCCCGAACGGCGATGGCGCGGTCCCTGACCGCATCGGCAGCATCCGGGCCCAGCTTTCGGGCGATCAGCGTGTCCGGGGCTTCAGCGAGGAGAGCCAGATAGCATTCCACGATCGCGTCTGGCCAGTCCAACCCTACTGCGCGCGCCTTCGTAAGGGCTGGCGCGCCCACTGCGAAGGTGCGGGCGAAGGCGGTGACGTATTCGCGCGCGATGTCATCGCGATCGGCAGCAAGCTCCATCGCGGCAGCGAGCGTGACCGTGGGGGCGGCCGCGACGTCCTCCGCGGCGACCTGGCCGAGTCCGCCTGGACGCGCAAGGCGGATGGCGCTGTATACCGAGTTGGCGTCGGCCACCGTCGTCGCACCGATGACCTCGTGCACGCGATCGCGGAGGGCTTTTGGCGACGATGCGTGCGCGGCGCGCGCGAGCGGTGCGAGGAGGAGGACGATGCCGAGGTTGGTGTTCGCGCCCGTCCAGCGACGGGTGTCCTCGATCGCGCGGCGGATGGTCTCGCCAACGGGGTGAACTCCTGCATCGAGAAATGCGGGAGCGATCGCGGCGGCGCTCGCGAGAAAGTCTTCGTAGCGCATGTCGTGGAAGGCGATGCCGGGCGAGACGTTTCCGGGTTTGGGCGCGCTGGCTTCGAGCAGGCAGGCAAGCTGCGCCGCCGCCGCGATCTGCTCGCGAGTCATGAACGCGAGACGTACGTGGAGGCCACGTGGTCGATCAATGCACCGGCCACGTCGAAGGAGGTCGCCTCCTGGAGTCCGCGCCAGCCCGGAATTCCATTTACCTCGAGTACGTACACCGTGCCGTCGTGCGCGGGAAGGAGATCGACGCCGGCGTAGACTGCGCCGACCGCGCGCGCGGCACGAAGGGCCATCTCGTACATCTCCGGCGAGAGCGTGACTGCGCGCGCTTCACCGCCGCGCGAGATGTTGGTTCGCCATCCGGGGGAGCGTCGCTCGATTGCGGCGACCACGCGGTCGCCAATGACGAACGCGCGAATGTCGCGCCCCTCGTGCGGAATCGCGCGCTGAAGATAATAAACTCCCCGAATCGCCTCCAACGCGCGGAAGACGCGCCACGCGGTTTCCTCATCGCTCACGCGCACCATGCCGAGTCCCATGGAGCCGAAGAGCGGCTTGACGATGACGTCGCCCATCGTGCGAAAGGCGGACGCCGCATCTTCAGGGCGTTCGCATACAATGGTTTGTGGAGTGGCGAGGCCCGCCCGTTGGAGCAGTGCGGACGTGTAGAACTTGTCCACCGTACGCTCGATCGCGCGTGGAGGATTCACGACGGCGACGCCCGCATCTTCGAGCCAGTGGAGCGCATCGACGCGGTAGATGATCTGTTCGAGCGAGCCGCTGGGAATGATGCGCGCGAGGACGGCGTCGCAGTCGAAGAGGTCGGGCGCATTCGCGCCGAGCTTCGGCAATCCGTCGGCATGCGTGCCGAGGCGCGCGACCAGCGACTCGTACGGGAGCAGGAATGATTGGTGGCCGCGCTCGAGGATTGCGCGCCGCAGCTCGTCGGTGTGCCAGCCGCTGCGCGTGCTGAGTACGGCGATCTTCATGGTGCGGGTACCGCGGAGCGCGGCCATGCGCCCTCAGGACGCATGGCCGTCGATCGCTCTAGCGCGTCTCCCATCCGGTGAGGACGATCTGTCCACCCGTCGAAAACTGCGAAAGGTTATCGGCGACCGCCTTGAAGCCGGGCGTCGCCATGCCGGCCTTGAGCGCGGCTTCGCTCGGGAACCAGAGCTGCGCCATGCGATAGTGCGCGGGCTTCGAGCCGTCCGCGTTCGGCGCGAACTTGATGAGCACCGCCTTGGAGAAGCCGATCTCCTTTGCCTTCTCATTGACCAGCGGCAGGTGCGTCGTGGAATAGTACTTCTCGAAGGCGGCCGTATCCTTCGGCCAGTTGTACAGCACGACGACTGCGGAAATCGGCGCGTCGGCAGCAGGCGCGGCGGCGGGTGCCATCGCGGTGGTGTCCTTCATCGAGCCCATCGCCGTGTCGGTTGCGGGCTTGTCGGCGGGCTTGGAACACGCGAGCACCAGCAGTGCAGCGGCAAACGGGGCAAAAGAACGCATATCATTTCTCCATTGAGAGTCGTACCCTCGCGAGGCGAGGGCCTGAGAACATAGCACAACACAGCAGCAATTGTGACCAGCCGGCCTCACTCATCCAGCAGCGAGCGCCTCAGCACCTCGGCGTTCACCAGCCCGCCGTGGAACGTCTTCCCCGACGTCGCGCTCGTGAGCCACACCTCCGCGGGGCTGAAAAGCATCTTGTCGATCTTGTAGAAATCTCCGCCGTAGCGCTTGAACGTCTCGTAAAACGGCGTGCCGTAATCCGCCGATGATGACGCCGGAAGCTTCGCTGCGAGGTCGGTGAGCTCGTCGTCCGACGCATCGATCACGTAAGCGGTCTGGCCGCCGTACAGGATGCAGTCGTTCGTGCGGCCGATCGCGCGCAGGTCGTTCTTCGCAAGCGGCGGAAGCGGCGCCGTACCAATGCCGCTGACGACGCGATTCACGTCGAAGCCGAGCACCTCCATCTTGTGCAGCCCGGTCTCAAGGATGCGCGCGACAACCTGCACGCCGCCCGCCAGGCTCGCAGTGGGTGCGATGGCGAAGGTGAGCTGCGTTGGGGTGAGCGAAGCCTTTTGTGCGACGAGCGCGACGACTTCCTCGGTCGGAATCGTGCGTCCCTCGAGCACCAGCACGCCGCGCGCGGCGGTTTCCTGGTAGCCCAGCTTCTCGAAGAGCTCCTTCTCGACACGCGCGTGCGCGCGCAGCGGGCCGGACGCCATCGCGAAATACTTGCCGACGGTGAGTGCCCAGCCGGCGTACTGCGACGCCATGCACGAGACGGCGGGATGGTCGGTCCACACTTCGACGCCCGGGAGCGCAGAGCCACCGATCTCGAGCTGTGCGTAGCGAATGTGTCCGAGCCCGCCCATGCAGAGCTCCGCGAGGCCGATGCCGGCTCCGTATCCGCCGCGCACCTCGATGCCGGCGTCGATCACGCGCGCGCCGGAGGGGAGCGTCTGCACCGCGACGCGCAGCTCGTCCGCGCGCGCCGCGACATCGTCGGCGATCTTCCACGCGCGCTCGTTGAGATTCATCGACTTCACTGGGACGCTTGCCATTCCAGAATTTCTCCTTTGCCAATCTCGGCGAGATCGCCGCTGTATCGCCTGAAGAGGCCGTGCAGATGCGCGTCGTCGACGGGAAGATCGAAGCGCTTGCGCAGCCAGAGGAGCATCAGTGAGAGGTGCGGCGGACGATAGGTGCACGCGTAGGCGTACGTCGCCGGGATGCGTACGCGGCCGAGCGCGACGATGGTGCCGCGCTTGTTGCCGGCACCGACGTTCTCGCCGATCGCGCCGGAGACGATGACGTTGCCGGCGATCATCCCCACGCCGGCGCCGTCGCCGCACGATGCGCAGTACAGGATACCGCGCCGCATGCGCGCACCGGCCTCGCGGCCAGCGTCTCCGCGCACGATGATCTCGCCTCCCGTCATTCCCTTCGAGGCACCCTGCAGCGCGCCCCCCACGCGATCGCCGACGTTCCCGGTGATCACGATCGAGCCCCCCGCCATTGCGGAGCCCGCGTCGTCGCCCGCGTTTCCCTGCACTGTGATCGCGCCGCCGCGCATCCGCGCGCCGAGCGCGCTGCCGATCGAGCCCGTGACCGTGAGCGATCCCGCGCTCATCAGGGTTCCGACACCGTGGAGCTGTGCGAGATCGCCGTCGAGCACGAGGCTCGACGACCGCTCACCAGTCACCGCGAAGACATCGCCGAGAGGCACGTTTGTGCGACCGTCGCGGAGCTCGAGCGCGGAGATCTCCTGCGCGCCGAGCGCGGCAAGTCGATCCGGCGCGATCGCATCGGCGTCCAGCGGGCGGGTGAGCGGAGCACGGAGGGTGAGCGTGATGCGATCGCTCATGTCGGCCCGTCCTCGACATCGCCACCCATGATCTTCTGCAGATGAAAGTGGAACGGACCGAGCTTTCCCCCGTAGTTGCCCGCGGTGATCGAGTGCACCCCCGGCCGGCATGCCGCGTCGATGCCGGTCTGCATCGCCTTTGCGATCGAGCGGAAGTC
>JALYSW010000047.1 GCA_030854615.1 Gemmatimonadota bacterium | reverse complement strand
GTGCTCGCTTTCGGCGCGATGCGCAACGCGCTCGACCTCGACGAGTTTCTCCCGCCGCTTGCGCTCGTGGCGACGCTCGCGGCCACGCTCGTCGTCGGATGCTTCGACGCGTCGCTGCTGCTCGCGCCGCCGACGCTCTTCGTCTGGGCGCTGCTCGGCGCGCTCGCCTCGCCGGCCGCGGTGCGCATGTCGATCCCCCTGTCGACCGCCACCGCACGCGGGCTCGTGATCGTCGGCGGTTCCATCGTCATCGCCCTCCTGCTCTCGCTGCGCTCGGCGACGCAGCTCGCGTCGATGGCGATGTTCTCGTCGGCGACCACCGTCGGCGCGTACGACCGCGCATCGATCGTCGATCCCGGGAGCTATCGCATTCAGATGCGCATTGCGGAGATCGGCGCGGAGCGCGGGCGCTGCGACCTCGTGAAGCGGCACGCGATGCACGCGCACAATCTCTTCCCGTTCGCACCCGAGCCGCCACGCCTGTTGAGCGCGTGCGGCGTGAAGCTCAAGCGTCGCTGAGCTCCAACGCCGCGCGATCCTTCGCGAGCTCCGCGGGGATCCAGCAGTGCATCCCGACCGATCGCAGCCCCGCACGTTCGAGTTCGCGCCGGTAGAACGATGGCGGACGCCTGATGTACGTCTTCATGTCGCCCTCGATGTCGTCGGCGCTCGTGAACAGCCCGAGGTACGCGACGCCGCGCAGCCGCGTCGCCAGCGCGCGTACGCCGATGCGGAGCGCCGGCGTCGCGACGTAGTGCAGGACGTCGTTGCAGATGATGACGTCGAAAGGACCGCGGATGCGGAGCGCGTCGAGCGAGGTGATGTCGCCGTGGCGGATGTTGCGGCGCACGCCGAAGCGCATCGCCGCGTACGCACTGGGATCGATGCCCGCGTACGCGAGAGCCGGCCGATCCGCGCGGAGTGCCGCGCGCCAGAGTCCCTCACCGCAGCCAACGTCGAGCGCGCTGCGCACGCGTCGCCCGAGCAGCTGCTCCGCGAGCGAGATGATCGTGCGCGCCGCCCGAGCGCGCTCCGCCGGCGTGGAAACGCGATGACGCGGGTGCCGGTACCAGCGGTCGTAGTACGCCTGGTCCAGCCCGTCGGTCAGCTGGCGCTCCGCGGAAGCTCCATCTGCTCGGCCGCCGGCTTCTGCACCTTGAGCAGATAGCGCTGCGATTCGGAGATGCGCTCGACCTCGATGGAAACCGACTCGATCCCCTGCTCGATCCGCTCGAGCCGCGCGCCGAATTCCGCGGGCATCGCGGTCTTGAGCGCGCGCCGCTCGATGATGTTGCCGAACACGCGAACCAGTGGCTTGCCGATCGCGATCACCGCGATCATCAGAAACAATGCGAAGCCGAGGTCTTGAACGCGCGGTGGAATATCCAGTGGCGTGTCCGGCGGGACGGTCGTGCTCGTCACGGGGGCATCCGCATCCCCGACCATTACTGGCGCCGCGATCGGTGCGACCGGGGCGACAGGCGCGTGCGGCGTCTGGACGGTGATCGTCTTGCCATTCTTCGAGATCTTCGCGCCGGTGACGCCCTGTGCGGCGGCGTCGGCGGCGCTCTTCGCAGCCTGGTCGCTAAGCCCCGCCTGCTTGAGCTGCTGGTTTACCTGCGCGCGAATCTGGGTGGCCAAGTCGGTCGCGTTGACACTGGCGTCGGTGGCCGCCTGTGCTGCTTGTTGAAGTAGATAGGGCATCAGATCCTCGTTGTTGGCTCTCGTCGTAACCCTGCTACTTACGTCCCCGCCCGTCGTCCTGTTTCGGAGGGGAGAGAGTTGCTGCTCACCCTGCCAACCCTATATTCGGCATTTGGAGGGTTTCCCGCACCCCTACCGCGCACAATCAGGGTGAAATGGACTGGACAATCATAGCCGTCAACTTCCTCTACGCCACGCTGGGCGTCGCGCTCATGTGGCTCGCCTACCGGGTGTTCGACCGACTGACTCCCGATGTGGACTTCGCGGAGGAGCTGAAGAAGGGGAATGTCGCGGTTGCGATCTTCATCGCTGCGCTCTTCCTGTCGATCGCGATCATCGTGGGGCGGGCGCTGAATTGAGGCTCAGGCGGCGTGCGGCGATCGTCGCTGCGGTCGTGACCCTCGCCGCGCCGCTCGCGCCCGCGACGGCGCAGCGCACGCCGCCCGATCGCTACGACGCGTACTTCAAGAAATATACGAAGCGCTACTTCGGCATCGGCTTCGACTGGAAGCTCTTCAAGGCGCAGGGGATGGCCGAGAGCGGACTGTCGCCCACGGCGAAGAGTTGGGTGGGCGCGCGCGGAATCATGCAGCTCATGCCGTCTACATATCACGACATCGCTTCGCATCGCCCGGAGATGACGGCGATCGATGATCCGCAGTGGAACATCGCTGCGGGGATCATGCACGACCGCGACATGTGGATGCTCTGGAAGGACAGTGTGCCCGACGACGATCGCTGGCGCTTCATGTTCGGGGGCTACAATGCCGGCGAGGGGACGATCTTCCGCGCGCAGGGCGTCGCGAAGGCGTCGAAGCTCAACGAGCGCGTGTGGCCGAACGTTGAGAGCGTGGCGCCTACCGTTCCGCGCTGGCGCTACAAGGAAACGCTCGGCTACGTGCACACGATCCAGGAGAATCGGAAGCGGCTCTCGCCGACCGTGATGAAGCCGGACTCGACGCCGCCCTAGTGTGTCGAGTTCCGGCGTGCGCATTCGCGGCAGAGCGTGCGCCCTGTGAGCACGCGCCAGAGCTTCTCCAAGCGCGAGCCGTGGTAGTGGCGCTCGCAGAGCAGGCGAGTGCAATGTGCGCAGTAACCGCCCGCGCCGGGGTCGAACCATGCGCCGCAGGAGTCGCACGCGGCGACGACATCCGAACGTTGAAGCAGGGGAACGCCCAGCATCACTCGCTCCTGAGGCCGCGGCTCAGACCGACTCGTACGCGCAGCCGTGCTCCTGCGCGAGTCCGACGAGCATCGTGTTCGAGGGAACGAGCTTCACTCCGGGGTTGAGGGCGGCCACCAGCTCCTGATAGATGGTATCCACTGAATCGTGCGATCCCATCGCGAACTCGCGCGCGATCCCGTGCAGCGCCTTGTCGCACTGGCAGAAGATCGTGCCGCGTGCCTGCAGCCCCTTCACCGAAGCGCGCTTCGCGTCCGTAGCCGGCGCATCGAGAAAGACGTTGTGCGTGGGAGTTACCTTCGAGCCGTCGCTGATCTGCCACTTCTCGCCGAGCTTGTACTTCTCCCAGATCGCGTCGTTGACGTTAATCGGGAATCCGCTGCCGGCGATACTCAACACGGTATTGATCTGCGGAAAGTCGAGGTGAAACGCTTCGTTCCAGGAATCCAGATAATTCCTCACGACGTGCAGTGGCCCGGGGACCTCCTCGATTTTTTTGCCGACCTCGAAGACCTGCCGATGCTTCCCCTTCAAATGACCGAGCCAGCCGAGATCCCACGTCTCATCGGCGAGTGCGGCGTTCGCTACGCCCGTGCGCGACAGGAGCGGGGCGAGAAGGGTCGCACCGGCCGCGGTCGCGAGCGAAGCGAGAAATGTCCGTCGCGGGGAGTTGCTATCCGACATTCGATTCTCCAACGTCATTAAAGTGTGATGTAGGTCCACTTCGGTCCGGCATGCACAATGCACATTGATGCTTATGGCGGTCCACACCTTGCTTCTGTAGCGGCTACTTAGGCCGAACACCATAGGCCGGGTCCACAATATCGTATTCAGGGGGAGCTTTATGAAGATCAAACTCATCGCGATCGCGGCGATAGCCCTCTCGCCGGCCGTGGTATTCGGCCAGACGAGAACGCACATCCGCGTGACGAAGGACGGCTCGCACACGACGTCCACGTCCGCCACGAACGGCGACGTCACCACCACGCCTGCCCCGACCCCGACCCCGGTCGCCGAGCCGGCACCCGCGCCTGCTCCCGAGCCGACGCCGGCGCCGACCACCAGCACCACGACCACCACCACTGACTCGACGAACCAGTACGGTACGGGTGCTGCAGCCCCGACGCCAACGCACAGTCAGCAGGGTGATAGCGCCATGACCACCACGACCTCCACCACCGATTCCTCGAGCATGAGGGGGATGAAGATGGACTCGACCTCCGCTGCGGTCGACACGGTCAGGGTTCCACGCAGTCCCCTGCAGGTCTCCCCGCTCGACAGCGTCCGCATGGGAATCCCGGCGACCAAGCAGATCCAGGCGCTCGACAGCGCACGCGCCGCGAAGACGCCGTAACGTTGCAGCAGTTGCTGGTCGAAAACGGGGAGAGCGAAATGCTCTCCCCGTTTTGCGTCCATCATGTAAATAAGCCCGGCGGCATCTTCACGGGCAACGGTACACTGCGGGATCAGACGCCCAGCGAAAGATGCAGGGTCCGAGAGAACTCTTTGAGCCGTATCGGGAGCGCCATAGAGCGAAGCCCGCGCCCGCGCGCGAAATCCGCCACCTCGTCATTCGTGCGCGCGGGCGTGAAGAGCAGCACCTCCGCGCCCACCTCTGCGGCTGCGTCGTACGCTTCCTGCTCGCATGCGCAATCGTGCTCGCAGTCGAGGAGGAGCAGCTGGGGGCGCACACGCCCGATGGCCGCAGCGACGGTTTCGTCGGCGCGCGGCTGGGTGGCCCTGTGCCCCGAGAGATCGACGAGGGAGCACATGAGCGTCTGGATCAGTAGCTCCTTCGCGATCACCAGTATCGTGCTCGGACCCGTGTGCGACACTCGCGCCTGCAATGCTGTGAGGGACTTCTCCTCCTACACATCGCAATCAGCGGTCCACGAGCCCAGCGCGGCGTGAAAAACCATCGAATCAAGGGTTAGATGCGCTCGTGCGCGCCTTCGGTGGCGACGTGGCATACTCGCTCGGATAGTAGAAGCGGAACGCCCGCCGGTCGCACTGGATGATTCCGTACTCGTCGCCACGCGCCAGGAGCTCCACGTAATCCGAGCGGCTGGGCTGGCAGCTATACGCGAGCGGCCCATCGGCGCGGCAGGAGCTCGGGTCGTCGGTGAGGCAGGTGGCCGGAGGATGTGTGTGCAGCTCGGGCGTCCCGTCCGCGCACTCGAACTCGGCGTGGTTGGGATCCTGCGACGTGACGACGGCGGGCTTTACCTCGAGCACGCGAAAGATCGAGTCGGTGCCGCCGCCGAGCGACGGACGCGAACTGAGGCGTGCGCGCTGGACACAGTACGCGCGTTCGCTCTGCGTGGAGTCGTCGGTCCACAACGCACGAAGCTGCGCAGATGCGGAATCGCCCATGACACCGTAGCGCACCGTCTGTGCGCCGAGCCGATGCGCCCCCGCAATCGCCATCAGCGCGATGAGCGCGGTCCAGTGGATGCGATACATCAGCGCAGCCTAGCTATCGGAAGGGAGAAGCTCGACCGTGGACTTGAAGGTCTGTTGAATCACAGCACCGTCCGATTCGCTCATCTTCTCCTGCAGATCGGTGCGCTGCGTGGATGAGCCGCCGAGCAGGACGCCCTTGTCGGTGAAGAGCTGCATCCCGGTGACCGTGCCACTGCCGCTCACCTCGAGCGGCTGCCCCGCCTCCATCCCCTTTCCGAGCTGTGCGATCGTCGTGTAGCGATCGATGCGCCACGCGTGCTGCCCGTTCACCGTTGTGTCGCCGGCAACCTTGTATGCCGTGACGGAGCTCGACGTAATCTTGATCGTGCCCACGCTCGGATGCTCGACGACGGTGTCCGCCCAGCTGGTTCCGGTGGCGAGTGAACGGGCAGGAAGGATGGGGAGGAACCGCTTTAGCGCCGTCGAGAACGCGACGAGCTTCGGATCAGTCGATCCTGCCGCAGGAGCGAGCGTGTAGACGTGCCCGCGCGCAGACATCGTTCCCGCGAATTTAGCGCCCTGGAACACCGAGAGATCTGGCGCAGGCGCGTCGAGCGTCGACGTGATGCGGATCGAGTCGACCGTCATCGCGATCTTGAGCGTGTCAGCCGACTGCGGCGCGACCTCGAGCACGATCCACTGATTCGTCGTCGTCGTGAAATCGAAGGGTGCGCGACCGCCGCCCAGCGGTTGGGCTCGCGTACTCACCGTCGTGACGTGGTAGCGCAGCTTCCCAGGCGCGTAGCTGGTGGTACCCTGCGCGGATGCGATCGGGGTCACGATGGCGCCGCCCAGAAGGACGATTCCGATTCGTTGGGCAATGTGCAGAGACATAGGGCTCCTAAGTGCTCATAGGGGGTGCTGGGACCGGCGTGGGGCTATCGAGACGCGTTACAAGTCTGAATACCCTGAAAGCAAAAGAATGTCCACTCAAAGCGAAAGAAGCACGCCTCTTGCAAAGTCTCTCTAGCGAGCCCGGGCGTTGCCCGAGCCCCTGACTATATGGAGGAAGACATGAACCGCTCACTATCGCGTTTAACCATCGCCACCACCGTCGCCGCGTGCACGGTGCTCGGCGCCTGCCAGAAGAAGGGTGATGTTGCAGTTTCCGACACAACCGTCGCTCCCGCAATGGCGGACACCACCGCTTCCGCGGGCGCTGTGGCGACCCCGAAGAACGACTGGACCGACGCGCAGATTCTCGCGTTCGCCCACGCCGCCAACCAGGGCGAGATCGAAGAGGCGAAGATCGCCCAGCGCAAGGCGATGAATCCCGCCGTCAAGAAGTTTGCTGCGCTGATGATCGCCGATCACACGAAGATGGACGCAGACGGCAAGGCGCTCGCGACGAAGCTGGCGATCACCCCCGATACGTCCAAGAGCGACGTCACGGATCTGATGAAGGACGGCCGGAAGGACATCAAGGATCTGAACGAGAAGAAGTCCGGCAAGGATTTCGACGAGGACTACATGAACATCCAGGTCGACACGCACCAGAAGGTCCTCGACAAGCTCAACGACGCGTCGCAGAACGCGAAGGCTCCGGAGCTCAAGACGGCCGTCGACGAGTCGATCGCGAAAGTGCAGGGTCACCTGACGCAGGCGAAGGCGATCAAGGACACCAGCCTGAAGAGCTAACGCTCGCGGGCTGTTGACGGATTCCGAAAGCGGCACGCCTTCACTGGCGTGCCGCTTTCTTGTACGCGTCGATGATGTATGCGTTGAGCAGGAGCGATCGCAGCACGTCCGAGTTGCGCGTGGCCGCGTGCGACAGCACCACCCACAGTTTGCGGGCGCCGGCAGCGTCGCCCATCTTGAGCTTCGCGACGACGCCGCCCTCGCGAATTTCGTCCACCTGCGTCCAGCTTTCATCCTTGAGCGCACGCGGTGCGAGCGTGTCCGCGAGCGCGGACGCGGCCTTGAAGTCCCACGCTGCAAGTGCGTGCCGGAAGGCGATCGACTGTCGCGCCTCCGCCGGCGCGTGCGCGCGATCCATGTACCTCTCGAGCGATGTGTAGAACGGCTCCCACGTGACGCCGGCTGTGCCCGCGTGGATGAACCGCTCGACCTCGAGTGCGGAGCTCGTCCACCGCTTCCAGTCAGGCGGCGGCGTGCCGGCCGCCAGCCCGACGTCCAGCTCCCACACGCGCTGGCGAGCATCGCGCGCATCTCTGCCGCCCGCCGTATCGTCCGCCACATGGAGCGCGGAATTGCGAAGTGCGGCCCCCACGGTGAGAGCGTGCAGCTGCCAGATCTCGGGCACCGCCGTCAACGGTGCCTCGTCGAACGGCCGGCGACGGCCGAACATCGCGGCCAGCATGTCGAAGCGCTCGACGCGGAGCGTGCTGAAGCCGGAGGCCGTCATTCGCCTGAAGCGCGTACGTTCCGCGCCGAGGTCGAGCACCGGGCGATAGTCGGAGTTCGGGGTGCCGAAGTGATCCAGCAACGGTGCGAGCTGATGCCGGTCGATCAGACGCGTGGCGTTGAGCGATTGCTCCGTGAACGGAACTACGCCGCCCAGGTCCGCGGCGATTGCGGGCTCCGACAGCACCGTCCAATCCGGGTCCGGCATCTCCGGAAGGTTCGAGGCGACGATCAGCATATCGTCGTTCGAGGTCAGGTACACCGAGTACGAGGGAAAATTCTTGTGGATCGCGGAGAGCACGCTGAGCACGAGCCCGTCGTCGATTTCGTAGAGATGCAGCCACTGACCAAACACGCCGTGCGGCGTGAGGTAGCCACGCACGCGATGGTAGAACTCGTCCGTAAACAGCCCGGACACTCCGCTCACCCAGGGATTGCTCGGCTCCGAGATGATGACGTCGTACTTGCGCGCATCGGTCGCGAAGAACGATTTGGCATCATCGACGACGAATCGCGAGCGCTTGTCGTCGAACACACGGCGGTTGGCCGGATAGAACAACCGCGAGCCGGCGATCATCTGCGGCTCGATCTCGATCGTCACCACCTGTTCGAGCTTCGGGCTCGCGAGAAGGAAGTGCGACGTCATCCCTGAGCCCTCGCCGATCACGGCCGCGAGGCGCGCGTCGGGCATGTGGGCGAGCGTGACCACCGGGATGAGCACCTGCGTCGAGATGTCGCCATTCAGTACTCGGCGCTTGGTCGTGTCGCGCGGCGAGAACCACGCGCGGTCGACGGACGCATCGGGTTTTCCATTCGTCGCGATCCACGTAAATCCCTCCGGCTCGGCACGACCCACGGTCACCGTCGCGGTTCTGCCATCGCGATAGAAGATGATGCGCCGGCCTGTAGTATCCGGCAGACTTCCATAGCGATAGACGCCGCTCGAGAGCATCCCCTGATCGAAGTGATTGAATGCGAGCGAGGCGAGCACCGCTGCTCCCATGACGAAAGCCGCTCGCGTGGTGAAGCGCAGCGCCGGACGCGATCCTGCCGCCGCTTCACGCAGGAGAATGGCGCCGAGCGCCATGTCCACGACGGCGCCGGCGACGAGGAGCACCTTCAATCCGACCAGTGGCAGGAGTGCGAGCCCCGCCAGGATCACACCGACGATCGATCCGAGCGTGTTCGACGCGTAGACGATGCCGATTGCGCGCTCCCCATCGCCGCGGCGCATGAGCATGCGCGTGATGAGTGGCAGCGTCATCCCCGCGCAGAATGTCGACGGCAGCATCACAAGCAGACAGGCGACGTAGCGCGCGACGGTGAAGAGATCGTAGCCGCCGTCGGTGAGCTTGAGCGCGCTGATGAACGACGCGGCCCAGCCGAATGAGGCGAGATAGATCGGGATCGTCGCAAGTGCGGCGAGCCCCATCGCGCACTGCACGATGCCGAGCGCGCGCACGGGGTCCGCGAAGCGATCGGCGCGCGCGCGCACCCACCGCGCGCCGAGCGCGATCCCGAGGATGAAAGCGGAGAGCATCAGCTCGAACGAGTGCGTGGCGCTGCCGAGGAGGAGCGACAGCATACGGATCCACGAGATCTCGTAGATGAACGAGGCGACGGCCGTGAAGAAGGAAACGATGAGGAGCAGCCGCGCGACACGCTCGGAAAGCTGCTCCGCCGCGGCCGGCGTGTCGCCCGCGCGCGCCAGCTCGACCCGCGTCGTCCGTTCCTCCGCCGCACCGCCGCGCGCGCCGAACCTGGCCGCGCCGAGCGCGATCAGGAACACCACGAAGTTCACCGACGCGGCGGCCGCCAGCGTCAGAGGAAGCCCGCCGGCCGCGAGCAGCCAGAACCCCGCGAGTAGCACGCCGAGCGCACCGCCGAGAGAGTTCGCGAAATACAGCTCGGCCAGCACCTTCCCCGGTTCACGCGGGATGATGCGCAGCACCCCCGCACTCATCAGCGGGAAAGTGGCGCCGAGCAGAATCGACTGCGGGAGGATCAGTAGCGCCGCAATCGTCCACTTGAGGATGATGACCGCGGTCGGCGAGCCGGCGAGCGACGGGAAGAGATGGTCGTATGCGCCGTTCGTGACGGCAACGAAGATGTCGTGGAAGAGGAAGCCAATCACGCCGATCGCGAGCTCGATCATCGCGTACGTCGCAAGCGGATCGCGGAGGCGCGCCGAGATTCGGCCGACCACGTACGCCCCCACCGACATCCCGCCGAGGAAAATCGTGAGCACGATGATCTGGGCGTAGGCTCCGTGCCCGACGAACAGCCCCAGATATCTGGTCCAGATCGATTCGTAGATCAGGCCGGCAGCGCCGGAAAGCACGAACACGATCGAGAGGAGGGTCGGCATCAGCGGGAAGTGGAGGCGAAGCTCAGCAGCGCATCTATGGATTGGGACGATTGGAACCCGAAGATGGGTAGCCGGTTTGCGGGTCGACGGGCCGCAAAGCTATCTTTCGATCGGGAAACGGGGCCGCGAGGGCGCCCACCGAAACCGGTCGCGTCGTTGCGCCGACCGCACGTGAGGAACGAGATGAAGAGGCGAACGCAGGGGATCGTGCTCGTAGGCGGCTGGATATTCTCGATCGCGCTGTTCGCGTTCATGTGGGTGACCTACAACGGCACCAAGCTCTCGTATTCCCAGAAATTTCCCGGAATGCCGCTGTACGGTGCGATGACGTGGTGGTTTTTCTTCACGATCCCCGTCATCGGCTTCACATGGGGCTACTTCAACGATCTGAAGAACCGCGGCTGAGATCCACCGTTGGCGTGTGACCTATCGAGTGGCGCGAGGATGACCTCGCGCCACTGTTGCATCCAGCGTTGGCGCCGCGATCCACGAGAGTACGACGTAATACGCTCCCTATCATTTGTTTCCCTCGGTACGTGCCTTGCTATTATCGGCGCCGACAACTCATGGCCGCGCGAGTCATCGCGCGACACGCCGATAGATGACCGGCCGAAAAGGGCCCGCCGAGGAGATGGCCGAAATGAAGATGGAATCACTGAGAGAGCTCTACGTCGATGAGCTCAAGGATCTCTGGAGCGCCGAGAAGCAGATCACGAAGGCGCTGCCGAAGATGGTCAAGGCCGCCACGCATCCCAAGCTCAAGAAGGCGTTCAAGACGCACCTCGCGCAGACGGAGCGCCATATCAAGCGCCTCGAGCGCATCTTCAAGGAGCTCGATGAGAGCCCGCGCGGTAAGAAGTGCGTCGGCATGGAAGGACTGCTGAAGGAAGGCTCCGAGCTCATTGGGGGACGTCCCGCGCCGGATGTTTTGGATGTGGGGCTCATCTCCGCCGCGCAGCATGTCGAGCACTACGAGATGGCGGGCTATGGATGCGTCCGCACCTGGGCGCGCCAGCTCGGCGAAGAGCGCCACGCGGAACTTCTCCAGGAAACGCTCGACGAAGAGCAGGCGACTGACAAGCTGCTCACCGATCTCGCGGAGAGCTCGGTGAACATCGACGCCGAGATCGGCGACGACGAGGAGTAGCACCGCAATTCGCCGCAACTTTCACGGTCCGCGATGCCCAGGGACTTGCATCGCGGATCGTTCGCATCGCCCCACCTTCATCTTACGGTTACTTTCCCTCCGTGCCGATAACCCGGAGCGTTCTCCTTCTATTCGCGCTACTCGCCGCCGCAACGCTTGCCACACCATCGCGGGTGGATGCGCAGCGCGGCGACTCGCTCGCGAGTTCGCAGCTACGCCGGCTCTCACTCGACGACGCGCTCGCCAGCGCCGAGGCAAAGAGCCCCGAGCTGGCGATCGCGCGCGCGGGCGTGACGCGTGCCGAGGGACAGCGCAGCAAGGCGCACAGCCAGTTCCTCCCACAGATCTTCGGCAGCGCAGGCTACACGCGCACGCTCAAGTCGCAGTTCTCGGGGCTGAGCTTCGGCAGCGACAGCGGCGGGCCGCTCCCGTGCAGCACCTTCACGCCGGATCCCAGCGCCCCCACCGATGCCCGGCTCGCGCTGCTCGAGTCCGCGCTCGGCTGCGGCGCCGGCAGCAATCCGTTCGGATCGATCCAGAACCTCGGCTTCGGCGCGGCGAACCAGTGGAACCTCGGACTCTCGCTGCAGGAGAACGTCTTCACCGGCGGTCGCGTCACGGCGCAGTACCGCGCGGCCAACGCGGGCAAGCGGAGCGCGGCGATCGGGCTCACCGCCGCGAAGGCGCAGCTCACGCTCGATGTGACGCAGGCGTACTACGACGCGCAGCTGGCGGACCAGCTCGTGGTCATCGCCGCGGCCACACTCTCGCAGGCGGACACCACGCTCTCGCAGACGAAGCTCGGGCGTCAGGTCGGTAACGCGGCGGAATTCGACCTGCTGCGCGCGCAGGTCACGCGCGACAATCAGGTGCCAGTGCTCATTCAGCGTCGCTCCGACCGCGACATCGCGTACGTGCGCCTCAAGCAGCTACTCCATCTGCCCCTCACGGATTCGGTTGCGCTCACGACGTCGCTCGATGATTCGACGACCGTGCCTGCGGGAACCGTGGCGTCGTTGCTCGCGGAGGCGCCGGACACGGCGGCCGATAGTCGCGCACCGGTGCGGCAGGCGTCGGAGAACGTGACTGCGCAGAAGAGCGCGGTGACCGTCGCGCGTGCCGAACGTATTCCGTCGCTTGCGCTGACGTCGGCATTCGGGCGGGTCGCATACCCATCGGGCGTCTTTCCCTCGTGGTCGGACTT
Source organism: Gemmatimonadota bacterium (assembly GCA_030854615.1). GTDB lineage: Bacteria > Gemmatimonadota > Gemmatimonadetes > Gemmatimonadales > Gemmatimonadaceae > FEN-1250. The sequence goes on along the minus strand of JALYSW010000047.1, from coordinate 2,078 downwards.
CCGGTCGAACTGGACGGTCGGCGGCTCGTTGACGCTGCCGATCTTCACGGGCGGCAACATCCATGGCGACGAGCAGATCGCGAGCGCGGGGTTGCAAACGGCGCGCGCGCAGCTGCAGCAGACGCGGGAGCTCGCGGAGCTCGATGCGTTGAATGCGCTCAACAAGCTTCGCTCCGCGCAGGCGCAGATGGACGCGAGTAGAGGGACGGCGCAGCAGGCATCGCGCGCGTATCAGATCGCGACGGTGCGATTCAAGGAAGGCATCTCGACGCAGACGGAGCTCAACGATTCGCAGATCCAGCTGCAGCAGGCGGAGGCGAATCGCGCGACGGCCGCTCGCGATCTGCAGGTGGCGCGCATGCGTCTCGCGCTGCTGCGCGATCTGCCGCTGACGGGAACGTCGGCGCAGTCGGCGCAGGCGCAGACGCAACCGGGCGCGCAGCAGTCGGCGCTGACCGCACCGCTCGGCACGCAGACCGGTGCAACGACATCGGGGCAATCGGGTGCGTCGAACCTTCCGGCGGGCGTGCCGAGTCAGACACCGGGAACGCCATGACGGCACCATACGGGAGCTCGCGCGGCATTTGGACATCGTGGAAGTGGTGGCTGGCGGTGATCGCCATCGTGATCGCGCTCGGCATCGTTTGGCAGCAGTACAAGAAGGCGCATCCGAAGATCACGGGAGCGGCGATCGACGCGGCGAGCGTGGGCAAGGAGGGGATCGTCATCGCGACGAGCGGGTTGATTCGCAGCGGCCCGTCGATCTCGGGGACGATGACTCCGCAGCAGTCGGCGACGCTACGCTCGGAGATCTCCGGATCGGTCGTGCAGACGAACGTCGAGCAGGGGCAGAGCGTCAAGCGCGGGCAGACGCTCGCGCGCATCGACGACGCATCGCTGCGCGAGGCGTTGCTCTCGCAGCAGTCTGCGCAGCGATCGGCGAAGCTGACGCTCGACAACGCGACGCGCGATGCGGAGCGCGAGCAGCGGCTCGAGACGGCGGGCGCCGTTGCGCCGCGCGACGTCGAAGCAGCGCAGCGCTCGCTGGCATCGGCACAGGCGGGAATGGCTGATGCGCAGGCGCGGCTCACGGCGGCGCAGCAGCAGGTCGACAAGGCGTCCTTTCGCGCGCCGTTCGACGGGCTCGTGAGTGAGCGTCCAGTGAACGCGGGCGATGTCGTGCAGCCGGGCACCGCGATCGTGACCGTCGTGAATCCGGCGAGCATGCGGCTCGAGGGATCTGTGCCGGCGGAGCAGCTTGCATCGCTCAAGATCGGAACGCCGGTGCTGTTCACGGTGAACGGCTACGGGGCGCAGACGTTCACGGGGAAAATCGATCGCATCAACCCCACGGCGGATCCCGCGACACGGCAGGTGCGCGTGTACGTGACGATCCCCAATGAGAAGAGCACGCTGGTTGGAGGGCTGTTCGCGGATGGGCGCGTGGCGACGGAGAGCCGGCAGGGGATCATGGTGCCTGTGGCCGCGGTGGACGAGCGCGGCGTCTCGCCGCTCGTGCTGCGAATCAAGGGTGGGGTGGTGGAAAGTGTGCCGGTGCAGCTGGGCATCCGCGACAACGCCTCCGGGCAGGTCGAGCTCAGCGCGGGCGTGACGCCGGGCGATACGCTGCTGGCGAGTGCCGCCTTGGGGCTCGCGCCGGGAACGAAGGTTCGCATCACCGCCGCCGGCGACAGGCCGACGGGCACTCGCTAACCGCCGAGAGACGGGCAGGAGCAGCGCATGTTCATCTCCGACTTTGCGATCAAGCGGCCGATCATCACCGTCACGGCGATGGTCGCACTCGTCGCCTTCGGATGCGCGGCGCTGCTCAATCTCCACACTGATGAGTTTCCGGATATTCAGGCACCGATCGTCGGGCTGACGATTGCGTATCCGGGCGCATCGCCGGCGGAGGTCGAGCGGGAGATCGTGAAGCCCGTCGAAGATGCGGTCTGGGGGATCAGCGGGCTCGATGGCGATCAGTCGACGTGCTTCGCGATTGATGGCCTTGCGCAGTGCACGCTCTTCTTCGATTTCGACAAGCCGATCCAGCAGGCGTCGCAGGATGTGCGCGACGC
>JALYSW010000032.1 GCA_030854615.1 Gemmatimonadota bacterium | reverse complement strand
TAGAGCATGCATTCGCGTCACCCCCCTTTGAACTACTTGAGTCGCGAATCCAATGTGGAATCGCGCAAAGGTCGGCTCCGCTCAACTACTGTCATGCCCGCTCAACTCCGCTTACCAGAGAACGGGGGGACTCGTGTTTTCTCTCTACTCCACTTGGTTGATTGTTCGCACTCCACACCAAATCGCTTTCACGACTTGCTGACAAAATCAGATCCTGCTCACCCATCTATTCGTCGCGTCCAACACGGCCAACACACTCGCCGTCTCCGGACTGTCCTTGATTTCGCAGCTTCCCGTCAGCAGCGCACTCTCTCGTCCCACTCGCACCGAGATCCCCGCGAACATAAACTCGCGCTCGAATGCATCGATCACTCTGCATCCCTCGAGCACGAACGCACTCGTCGGGTTTTCCATCTTGGCGATCGCGAGCAACGCACCCTTCGCCGCGAGCTCCGCGCGCGAACGCGCACTCTCGGGGCCCTCGCATTCTCCAGTGAAAGACTCATCGCCTTTTCGGAGCGTAACGCGCACTGTCACGCCCTTGGCCCTACTTCGCTGTATTTCGACATCCTCGAAAAACAGGCGCGCGGATTTCACAGGCGCAGGCGCGGGCGGAGCAACAGAAACGGGCGCAGACATCACCGGCGCTGCAATATTTCGTTCCGGTTCCGCGCGATCTCGTGGCTTTTCGTTACTGGTGGCGACCGAAATTTTCCGGTGGTCAACGGACATCTTCAACGATGCCTTCAGCATCGTCTCGACATTCCGGACCGTCGCCTTCGGACTCACTTCCATCGTCGTCACGACGTGGACCTCGCTCACCGCACCCGTCTCAGACGGCTCGATCCGCACATCCAGCACACCAGGCAACGTCCGCAGCTGCCGCTCCGCCTCGGCCAACGGCAACACGCTTCCCGCGATCAGAGACGAGGCCGTATGCGACAACGGATTACCCGGTGCTGTGAGGGCCACGGTTATTCGCTGAGTGACGTATGGTGAACCGGCGGGTACCAGGCATGTCGGTTACTGCCCGGGCCGTGAGGAGCCTGTGTCTCGAAACGAACAGAAGACACGCGCAGCCAATATTGAAGTCAAATGCCGCAAACGCAAGCATTCTATATGTTATAGACCTTGAATAATTGCCGCACCTCGCAACCGGTGTTGCGCTTGAGGCCCTCATGCTTACGAAAACTTACGTTTCCGGAATCTCATACTCCTTCAGCTTCCGGTATAACGTCCGTTCCCCGATCCCCAGCTGATCAGCGGCCTTTCTTCGGTTTCCCCGCGTCTCCGCCAGCGCCGCTATGATCGCCGCACGCTCGATGTCCGCCATCCGCATCCCCGGCGCGATCGTCACCACATTCGGCTGCTCCGCCTCCCGAGGTTCTATCCCAATGCTGGGCAGAGTATTTCCAGAGGACGCCTGTCTCGCCGCGGGCTGCACCTCGCCATCGCCAAGTCTGGACGGCCGGCCGTCGCGCGTCTCGTCCACACGCTGACGTAGCTCCTCCACGTGGAGCTTGAGCTCCACGAGACTCCGCACGATGAACTCGAGCTCGCGCCCTCCACTCCCCTCCTGCCCACGCAGCACTGCGCCAACAGGCACCGGAAGGAATCGCGCGCTCCCACCCTCCCGCATCGCGCGCGGAATATCCGCAGCGGTGATCTCTCGGCCCGGCGACAACACCACCATACTCTCCACGAGATTCCGTAGCTCGCGCACGTTCCCCGGCCACGGATAGTCGACGAGAATCTTCATTGCGTCGGCCGAGATGCCGTGGAAGGGGCGTTCGTGCTGTGCGGAGAATTCCTGGATGAACGCGCGCACGAGCAGCGGAATGTCCTCGCGCCTCTCGCGCAGCGGCGGCAGATAAATCGTGAGCACGTTCAGCCGATAGTAGAGATCCGAGCGGAACGTTCCCTGCTCCACCTCGTCGCGCAGCGGACGATTCGTAGCCGTCACGATGCGCACGTCCACCTTGATCACCTGCGATCCGCCGACGCGCGTCAATTCTCGCTGCTCGAGGACACGCAGCAGCTTTACCTGCGTGCTCTTCGGCGCCTCCCCGATCTCATCGAGAAAGAGCGTTCCCGTATTCGCGAGCTCGAATCGCCCGAGCCTGCGCTCCGCCGCGCCAGTGAACGATCCCTTCTCGTGACCGAATAGCTCGCTCTCGAGGAGCGTCTCCGGTAGCGCGCCGATGTTCACCGCGATGAACGGCTTGCTGCGACGCGGCCCAAGGCGATGCAGCGCACGCGCGACGAGCTCCTTCCCCGTTCCACTCTCTCCCTCGATGAGCACCGTGCTGCTCACCGGCGCCATCTGCTCGATCTTCACGAGCACTTCGCGCATCGCCTCGCTTTCGCCGATCAGCCCCGTCTCCACCGCGAGCTGCCGCCGGTCGAGAATGCGGCGAATTCCCGTGAGCACCTCGTCGAGATCCACAGGCTTCGCATACACCTCGACGAAGCCGAGTGCGCGGAGGCGCTCGGAGAGCGCAGGGTCGACGATGTCCGCGAGCCCGACCACCGCCACGCCATCCCACAACAGATCGCGCACGAGCTGCACGTTCGCCGTATCGACGAGCCCACCGGTGAGCACGACGAGATCCGGCGACTCGCGCTTGATCGCCGCGCGCAGATTGTCGATCGGCGACACGAGCGTCGTCTCGTAGCCCGCGCCCTCGAGCATCGCGTTGAGTCGCACCGCGGGCTCGACATCCGTGAGTGTGACGAGAACCTTCATCTCGATTGCGGATCTCCGTCGCCATCGTGCGCGAGATCGACGCCACGAGTGATGCGCACCGCGTGCTCGATGATCGGCTCGATGGCCGCCAGCCCGTCGCGCACGCCGCTGGTCGATCCGGGGAGATTGATGATGAGCGTTCGCGCGCGCACGCCCGCGAGCCCGCGCGAGAGAGCCGCGCGAGGGAAGCTCTCGAGTGAGAGTATGCGTATCCGCTCGGCGATCCCCGGCGCCTCGCGCTCGATCGCCGCGCGCGTCGCCTCGGGGGTGATGTCGCGCGGAGCGAGTCCCGTACCGCCCGTGGTGAGCACGAGGTCGGCGACGTCGCCGTCGCACCAGGCGACGAGCTGCCCCACGATGCCGGTGACGTCGTCCGGCACCAGCGCCCTTACTATGGTATCGCCGCGCACCCCCGCCCACTCGGCGATCGCGTCGCCCGAGCCGTCGACCGTCCGCTCGCCGCGCGCGCCCGCATCGCTGATCGTGAGGATCGCTATTCGCATCCGGCAATATGCCGCAACTGCATAGGCGCTGCCAAGTCGGCGCGCGAGCCGGAGTTAATGGCGCAACGAAGGGCTCAACGCAAACCGGGCACCGCTCAGCGCTACTGCGCCGCGGTGCCCGGTTGCTACTTCAGCCAAGAGTTGCCGGACTAGTATCCGCCCTGCATGCTCTGGATGAGCGTCGTGATGTTGTAGCGCGCCGGATCGATCTCGTAGAACCGGTTGTCGATGTATCGACCCGTCGTCGGAAAGTATGGCGGCGACTGCGTGTTCAGGCAGACGTCGACGGAGCGGTTTTCACCGAAGCCCGCGCCCGCGTTGTTGTACGTGGCCGAGATGACTTTTTCGATCACGCCGCCAGCCTGACGAATGCAGCCGCGGCC
>JALYSW010000019.1 GCA_030854615.1 Gemmatimonadota bacterium | reverse complement strand
CCTTGTCGCCGCGATGACAGCCGAGTGTGCCCAGCGAGAGGGCGGTCGATGCGAGAATGAGCGCGGTCGTGCGGAGTGCGTGAGACATGGATGCCCTCGGGGAGTGTCGGATTCGATCGATCATTTTGCGCATGGACGGACGAGCTCCACGCGACGATTGCGCGCGCGTCCCTCGATGGTGGTGTTGGGCTCACGCGGGCGTTTCGCGCCGAATCCGGCGGAGGTCAGCCGCGCGGGCGCGATGTGGTAGCGAGCGATGAGGGCATCGCGCACGGCCTGCGCGCGCGCCGTGGAGAGCGCCTGGTTCCAAGCGTCGCCACCGATATCGTCGGTATGTCCTTCGATGGCGAGCTTCCAGTCCGCATGTTTCCCGAGCAGTTTGCTCACTTCCATGAGTGCGGGCTCGGAAGCAGGGTCGAGCGCTGCGACGTTGAAGGCGAAATAGATTCCCGGCAGCTCGGCGCGGCACTCCGTCACGAGCTCCTGCTCGACCTTCGCACTTGTACCCGGAAAGTCGACACGAATCGTCTGTAGTACGTCCTTGCCGTTCACGACCTTGAGGATGAGCGGGTGCGTGCTGTCGGCGACCGCCCAGAAGTCGACCGTCACCTTGTCATCCTGAAAGGCGAAGCGCCCGATGTAATGCATCGTGGGCAGATTCACGCGCTGGCCGTTCACGAGCGTCGGAATCGGCTCCGGCTTCAGCGACGCCAGCGACAGCGTGCCGCGCATCGTGATGCGCGACTGGAAAACGGCGCCGAGGCTTCCGAGCGAGGTGCCCAGGCCGCCGCCCTGGATGTCGGTGATGGAGAATGGGATCTGCTTTTCGGTGAGCAGACGACGGGTAGACCGCGTTGGAAAACGAGAAGGCCGTGAAGCCCGGCGACTCCTCGGGGCCGCTGCTCATGAAGATCTGATCGATACGGGGTGCGCCTGCGAGATCGCTCGCGCGCACGAAGCGGTGGAACTCGCCCTTGGCGGGGAGACTGGATCCTGCCGTACCCTTCGGATGTTCGTAACGCCACGTGTATTTCGCGCCGGCAGGAGAGACGCCAACGGTGACGATGTTCTCGCGATCGCCTTCGGAATAGTGGAGCGCGGAGACGATGGTGAGTCCGGTGATGAGCGGAATCTGGGGCACGCTCTGCGCGCGAAGCCCGCCGCCCGCCGCAAACGCCGCCAGTACAATGAGTGTGGACGTATTCGGAGCCGAGCGATGCGACACATCGACCTCGCGATCCTGGATGGGGAAAGCTTGTGAGACCCCGGTCAAATCGAGCGGGCATGTGTTGCGCACCTCCGCCGAGTCGCGTATGGTGCAGTCCGCCGGGAAAAGCGGCTGGGTGTGAATATATCTTTATGGTCGGCCGCCACCAGATGGGCCGGCCAAATCGGTGCGCGGCGCGTGAACGACGGAGAGGCGATGCCAGAGCGGAAACCGCGCGACGACGAGTTAGACTTTTTTGGCGTGTCCGATCGGGGGAAGGTCCGGTCGAAGAACGAGGATCACTATCTCCTCGCCGCGGTCCATCGGCGCGTGAACATCTTCGACACCAATCTCTCCGAGCCCGACCGGCTTCCGCTTCAGGATCAGCGGCTGGCGTTCATCGCGATGGTGGCGGACGGCGTCGGCGGTGCGACCGGCGGCGACCGCGCGAGCGCGATCGCGCTCGAGACCGCAACGCGATACGTGGTGAGCAGCCTCGATTGCTACGATCGTGCGGCCGCGGTCGATGGATCGATGGGGCCCGCGCTGCAGCAGGCCGCGCTCAAGTCGCACGAGGCCGTGCTCGAGCAGGCGAGCGTCGAGGGGGACGGCGTGCGAATGGCGACGACGCTCACGCTGTGGATGGGCGTGTGGCCATGGTACTACCTGCTGCAGGTCGGTGACTCGCGCTACTATCATTTTCGTGGTGCGAAGCTCACGCAGGTGACTCGCGACCAGACGATCGCTCAGGAGTTGCTGGATCAGGGCGTCTTCACGCACGCGATCGCCGAGCGGTCTCAGTTCAAAAACGTGCTCTCGAGCTCCATTGGCGGCGAATCGTCGCTGCCCGTCATCACGTGCCTCCGCTCCGACTGGGGCACGGTGCATCTGCTGTGCACGGATGGCCTCACAAAACACGTGACCGACGAGCAGATCGCGTCCCGTCTCGCAGCGATGACATCGGCGAAGCAGGTGTGCGAGCAGTTGCTCGCCGATGCGCTCGATGGCGGTGGCACCGACAACATTACGATCATCGTCGGTCGCGTCACACCGAGCGACTGACCTCGCTCGCGTCAGGTGAAGAAGATCGCACCGATGGTGATGAGCACGACTCCGACGACGAAGATGGCGAGCATGCGCGAGCGCGTCTGCATGTAGCTCTGGAATCGCGCCTCGTCGAGCCAGACGCGCCCATCGGCGGTCGACACCAACGCACGTTTCTTCGAGAATCGATTGAAGATCTGTCGCTGCGTGCGCGCGGGCCATTTAGGTGGCGCGATCGCCGATTGCGGCGTGAATGCATCCGCGACGCGGAAGGTCTCGATCACCTGTTGCTCGGTCTGATAGAGCTGGTTGATAAAAATGCTCATCGTGTGCTCGGGTCTCGGTGAAGGACCGTTAGGGATGGGTACCGCTGATGACTGACGGCAGTAGCGCGAGCGCGATGAGAATCGTGACGGCGACGATCGTAATCCCGCCGCTGATGTTTCCCCTGCGAAACGACAGAAAAGCACGCGCCAAGAAGATCAGCACGACCGCGCCATACGCGAACGGAATCGCCGCATCGTAGAGTCGGCCGGTCGCCCCGTTCGGATCGACCCCTGCCCACACGGCGGAGCCGATCAGGAGGGTGGAAATCCCGACGATCAGCGCCCACTGGAGAGTCGATGCCCCGCTCGGATGGCGCGGGCATGACCTATTCGGATCGAGCTCCGCTCCGCACGATTCGCAGCGGATATTGCCCGCAGGGTTCGCGATGCGACAACGCGGACATGCGACCCAGCGCTCCGAGGAGTCCTGCCAGACGGCCATGATGATTGACTGAGGTGAGCGGGTCGCCCGGATGGGAGTGTCACCCTCAATGGCGAGATTCATCGCGTGTGCGGCTCACGGCAAAAAAAGGCGGGCGCCCGATCAAGGCGCCCGCGCACTCCGAGGATACCATCAGCGGTCGATCAGCCGCCCAGGTACTCGACGTGGACGTACGTGCCGAGTCGCACGTTGTAGGCGAGATACCAGCCGTCATGATCAGGATCATCGTAGATCACGATGTCATCGTTGTCCCAGAGCCAGTCGTTCGCATAGTCGTAATCGTACGGCGAGACCGAGAAGTAAAAGCCGCCGACATTGAAGCGATCGCGCGCGCCGCCGCCGAGCCGCCAGACGTGTTGCGCGCCGATGGGTCCGCCGAAGTGTCCGTGCTCCCACGGATGATCGAGATGGTAGTGGACGTCATTGCGTCCGCTACTGTGGCCGACCCAGACGTTGTTGGTGATGTGCACATGTGGGGCTTCCGGGTGCGTCGGACGATCGCGATAGGTCGGATGCTGTGTCGGGGCGTTGGGAGCGGGCGCCGGATGCGATGCCGTGTGGACGGGCGATGGGCCGTGCGCGGGGATGTAGCCGCCACCGACCTCGGGGCGCGCGCCAGTTTGCGGGTGCGCGGCGGGAGAACGTGCCGCGGTGGGATGTGCCGCCTCGTGTTGCGGAGTGCCTCCCTGCGCGGTTGCGACCGCAGGAACGAGCGCAATAGCGCACAACGACTTCAACAGAATTTGCATGGACGGTGTGATTAGCGGATTAAGAGATCTCTACCTCTATATCACGCAGCGACCGTGCACACCGTTCACGGCTGTGGATCCTTCGAAGCAAAGAAGTCTTGATGCGACGACGGGATCCGCGTGAGCGAGTCCCGTCGTTCGTTCCTGTGAGCTCGGCTTAGTTGCCGTCGAATGTCACGTGCAGATACGTGCCGAGCCTGGTGTTGAAGGCGAGGTAGCAGCCGGAGTTGTCGGGATCGTCGTAGATGATCACGTTGTCGCGGTCCCAGTAC
>JALYSW010000332.1 GCA_030854615.1 Gemmatimonadota bacterium | reverse complement strand
CTGCTCGCCAACGAGCACGAATGGGCCGCGCGTTCCTTGGAAACCATCCTCGGTCCGCATGGCTTCGCCGTCCTGCGCGCATACACCGGTCGCCAGCTGCTCGGTCTCGTGCGCAGCGCGCAGCCCGATCTCGTCATGGTCGACGTGCGGCTTCCCGACATGCGCGGCGTCGATGTCTGCCGCGCACTTCGCGACGATCCGCACTTTCCGGAAGAGACGCCGATCATCTTCACCAGTTCGGGCACCCCCGAGCGCGAAGAGCGCCTCGAGGCGTTCAGGGCCGGCGCGTGGGAGATCGTCAGCCAGCCGCTCGACGCCGAGGTGCTGCTGCTGAAGCTCGATGCCTACATGCGCGGCAAGCGCGCCGTCGATCGCCTGCGTGATGAGAGTCTCCTCGACCAGGCTACCGGCTTGTACAATATGCAGGGGATGGTGCGCCGCGCCCGCGAGATGAGCGCCGATGCGCAACGCCTGCACGCCCCGATCTCCTGCGTCGCCTTCACCCCCGTCGCCACCACCGACTCCGAGCCCACGTCGCCCGCGATCACCGAGATCATGATCGAGCGACTCGGCGCCATCGTGCGTCGAACGGGGCGTGCGTCGGATGCGATCGGACGCCTCGGACCGACGGAGTTCGCGATCATCGCGCCGGCCACCGAAGAGCCGGGCGCGATTCGCATGATGGAGCGGCTCGAGGCGCAGCTCTCCGACATGCTCTCGCACCCCAACGGCATCGCGCAGCGCGTGGAGCTGCGCGCCGGCTATTGCTCCGTCGCCGATGGTGCGCGCTCGGACGTCGATGCGGTGGAGATGCTGCTGCGCGCGAACACCGCGCTCCGCGACGCCCGCAATGCGGGGCGCGGCGACGAGCTGCGCGCCTACGACAGCTCGCCGGTCAGGTTCGCCCTGTGAGCTCGCCAACCTGCGGCGAGGTACGCGGAAGGTCGTCGTCCTCGCTCGTGGTGTACCCGTACAGATACGAGTAGTACTTGTACTCGCCCTGTGCGCGGATGTCGTTGAGCACCGCACCCAGCATGCGCACCGGCAGCCGATCGAGCAACTTCAGCTTGCTCTCCGCCATCTTCCGATCCGTCGCGCCCGTGCGCAGCACGATCAGCATGTTCTGCGTCGCCGCCGCGAGCACGAACGGATCGACACCGGCGCCAAGCGGCGGGCTGTCGACCACCACCACATCATAGCGCCGACGCAGCTCGGCGATGAACTGCGACATCGCCTGCGAGTGCAGCAGCTCCGGTCCGCGATGCCGGCGTGTGCCGCACGGGATGAGCGTGAGGCGGTCGTGCGTCGTGGTGCGCAGGATCGCCTCGAACGGCGCGTCGCCGCCAAGTAGATCGAGCAGGCCGGGACGGCGATTGGCGCCGAACATCGCGTGCAGCTGCCCGCGCCGCGTGTCGCCATCGACGAGCACCGTGCGGTACCCTGCCTCGGCGAACGACAGCGCGAGATTCGAGCAGACGAGCGACTTCCCATCGCCGGCGCCCGGACTCGAGACCGTGAGCATCGCCGTGCCGCTGGCGTCGTACTGGTTCGTGATCGCCATGCGAATGGTGCGGAACGACTCGATCACCTGCGCGGCTTCCTCGGGGTCGGGATCGCCCGCGCGCGAGCGCTTGATCGTCGGCACCGCGCCGAGAATCGAGAGGCCGAGCTCGCGCGTGACCTGGTCGGAATAGCGGAGGCGCGGATCGGTATGATCGAGCAGCAGTGCGAGACCCACCGAGGCGCCGAAGCTCACCATCAGCGCAAGCAGGAGGATCGTGGGCGCCGTGTTCTTCGTCGGCGCGAGCGGTGCGACGGCAGTGTCGAGGATGCTGACATCCGGAGTTGCGCCCGCTTCCGCGAGCTTCGTCTCGGCGTAGCGCTGCTGCAGCATCGAGTAGAGCGACGAGCGTGACACGACATCACGCTGGAGGCGCATCGTCTCGATCGTGCGCGTCGGGATGTTCTGCAACTCGGTCGACGCGCTCGCCATCTGGTGACTGAGATCGTTGCCGCGTGCCTGCAGCTCGCTGATCAGCTGATTGAGCACCTGCGGCAGCGTCTGCGTTCGGAGCGTCTGCACGGAGAGGCGAAGGTCCTGCACGATGCGATGCTCGTCCGT
>JALYSW010000015.1 GCA_030854615.1 Gemmatimonadota bacterium | reverse complement strand
ATGGCGACGACACGCCGCGTGCGGAGCGGCAAGCGGCGCTGCTGTCGATCGATCGCGGGCTGCTCGACGAGGTGATGGGCACCGAGGGCGCGGACGAGGGGACGCTCGAGGCGATCGAGCAGCTGCTTGCGGAGCGTCGTGGCACGGCGGAGGGGCGGCGCGCGCGCACGGCGGATGAGCTGGCGGCGTTGCTCGATCGCGCGGGGGATCTCACGGAGGGCGAGCTGCGCGCGCGCGTGGCGGATGCGAATGGATGGCTGGGAGTGAACGATCCGCTGGCGGAGCTGCTCGATGCGGGAAGGGCGCTGGCGATTCCGTTTGGAGAGGAGTGGCGCGTCGTGCTGACCGAGTCGATCGGGCGGTACGCTGCCGCGCGCGTACCCGAGTCGATCGCGCGCGTGCGCGCGGGGGCGTCGCTGGTCGAGCGCGATGCGGAGGATGTGATTCCCGCCGCGATGCGGAACATCGTGCTCGAGCCGAAGGTCGCACGGCGCGAGATTCTCGCGCGGTGGCTCGCGCTCGCGGGGCCGGTAACGGTGGAAGAGGTGCGCGAGCGCTACGCGTGGCCTGCGGAGTGGATCACGAAGCGGATCGACGAGTGGGCGGAGAACGGGAAGCTCGTGCGTGGACGCTTTCGTCGCGCGGTCGAGGCGCCCGAGTGGGCGACGCGTCGCGTGGTGGAACTCGCGCGCAACCGCGCGCTCGCCGCATTGCGGAAGCAGATCCAGGCCGTCGATCTCGCGACCTTCGCGGCCTTTCTGCAGCGATGGCAGCATCTCGATCCGCGCGAGCATCTCGACGGCGCGAGTGGCGTGAGTGCGATCATCGCGCAGCTGACCGGGCTGCCGCGCGCGCCTGGCACGTGGGAGCGCGATATCATCCCTGCGCGCATGGATCGCTACGACCCGGCATGGCTCGCGCAGCTCGCGAGTGGCGGGTCCATCGTGTGGGCGGGGGGGAGCAAGCCCGATCCAGAGTCGGTGCCGACGCTGACGAGCGTGCGCTTCTTCCCGCGCGGCGAAGGGGCGATCTGGCTCGATGCGGAGGACGAACCGCTGCTCACGCCCAATGCTCTCAAGGTGCGAGAAGCGCTGGAGAAATACGGCGCGTCGTTCATCGCGGACATTCAGGCGGCGACGGAATTCTCATCCCTCTCGGTGCGTGATGCGTTGCGCGAGCTGTCGGCGGCGTCGCTCGTCACGAATGATACGGTTGAGGCGCTGCGTGAGATCGTGCGTACACGCTCCGTGCCCGGGCGGTCGCGTGGCGTTGGAGCGCACTCCACTCCCGACCCGACACGCTGGCTGCCGGCGAGCTTCGAGGCGACGCCGGGGCGGCCGGTCTACTCGCGCCCGCCGAGCCAACGGCGGCTTCCGAAGTGGCGCCGTCCCGATCTTCCAGGGCCGCAGGCCGCGTGGGTGGGGCGATGGTCGCTGCTGCGCACGCCGGGAACGTGGGGCGCGCGCCCGGACGAAGAGGAGCACGCGGAGCAGATCGCGCGACAGTGGCTCGACCGCTATGCCATCGTCACGCGCGACTGGTGGCGGCGCGAGCGTCCGCCGGTGAGTTGGCGCGCGATCTACCGCGAGCTCAAGCGCCTCGAGTATCGAGGCGAGGTACGACGCGGCTACTTCGTCGAAGGGCTCGGCGGCGCGCAGTTCGCGCTGCCGGAGGCCGTCGAGCGGCTGCGCGCACAGCCCGATCTCGATGCCGACGCGCCGATCATCATCATGTCGGCCGCCGATCCGGCGAATCCATACACGTTGCCGCTCGAATCGATCGCGAAGGGATCGCTCGTGCGCCCGCGTGGCGCGGGCGCGCTGCTGCTTACGCGGCGCGGAACCGTCATCATGAACTCCGAGGGGCGGGGGAGACGCATCTCGATCGCCGCCGACGCATCAGACGCGGATGTCACCGAGGCCGCGAAGCTGCTCGGCGAATGTCTCAGTCGCGGCACGCCCGCGGGCGCGCGCGCGGAGCGTGATCCGCGCATCGAGAACATCAACGGTGAAGCGGCGGGCACGAGCGCGCACGTCGAGGCGATCATGGATGCTGGATGGCGCCGCGCGACGGACGGACTGGTGTTTTATCGGATGTGACTCAGTGCGGCAATGGCTGATACTTGTCGAGCCAGGCGAGTGATTCCCGAATCAGCGTCGTGCGCGGAAGGAAGTGGCTCCCCTCCTCGACGACGTGCCGCTTCTGATCCAGCGGCGTTCCGAGCAGCCGAAACATCGGCTCCTGCGAGGTGGCGACTGGAAAGAAGAAGTCGTACTTGCCATTCATCATGAGCGTCGGAATGCGGATGTGCCCGAGGTAGGTGAATGGATCGACTTCAGGGCGCGTTTCCTCGGGTGCCAACCCAGCCGAATAGAGCACGTTCACCTTGATGCGCGGCTCTACGGCGGCCATCAGCCCCCCCATCTCACCGCCCCAACTCACGCCGTAGTACGCGAGGTGATCCGTGGTCACCTCACTGCGGGTTTCTGCGTAATCGATCGAGCGGCTTAGATCCTTTGCCCACATGACGACATGATCCCTGTAGAACGCGGAGCGGTCCGCCACGTCGGTATAGAGTGAATCGCTTCGCTGATAGGTTCCCTTGTACACGGGATAGATGACCGCGCGTCCGCTCTTGAGCATGAAGCTGAATATTCGCGTTTGAAGATTCTGAGGCGCGACATCGCGTATGGCATTGGACCCGGGAAAATAGACGATCGCCGGATAGGGCCGATGACCCGTCTTTGGCAGGTAGAGGTAGATCAGCAGGCGCTCGTTTCCATATGCCGCGGTGACGCCGACGAGATCGCGCGTCCAGTCGCCCTCATCCACTTTTTCCATGATCTTCGCGTCGAGCGGGCTGCGGTCATATTCGAACATCCGTTGGTACGCGCTAAAGAGCTGATCAGAAACCGGGGTCTCCTTCGAGTAGTCGCGTACCATCCGATGCATTGGTTCGCCCGCGCGTGCGAGCATTGAATCCGTATGCAGATACTTCACGAGGCGAATGCCATTCGTCGACGACCGATCGAACGGCGGCTGCGTGAATGCATCGGTGAAGAGATAGGGTTGGTCGTTCCACCCACCTCCGAGAATGAAGCGATCTGACCCCGACGCATTCGCGCACCACTCTCGCACGTTCCCGCCCATGTCGTAGGTGCCGAACTCGCTCATGGCCTGTCCGCTTCCCACCTCACGCGTTCCGCTGCCGGAAAAATTGCTGCGCGGGATGATGTTCGCGGCGTAGATCGGGCTCGCCGCGCGGTACCAGTGCCAGAGCGTGGGAAGAGACTTGCCCGCGTACTTCGCGTACGCGGCCGCCTCGTACCAGCTCAGGCCGGCGACGGGAAACTTTCCCTGGCCCTCGGGATAATCGCCGCCTTCCCACGTGGATGGCCCGGGTCGACCGGTGCGATCGATCATGCGCGCGATGCCCCGTTCCCATGGAACCGTGTGGCCGTTCTCGGTGATCGGAATTTCCCAGAGCTCTCGCCGCTGATAGCCGCCATCGATTACGAAGTGTTTGTACTGCTCATTGGTCACCTCGAAGCGATCCATCAGGAAATCGCCGAGCGGTATGGCCTTGAGGTCGGTGAAGCCGACAGTGAACTCGAGGTCGACCGCGCCGCCGGTGACTCGGACCATCTCGGGCGGCAGGTCCGCTTCGCGATCGAGCCGAATCGTGTCCTCATCGCGGCGCCAGAGGCGGTCGAGCGTACGTCGTCCCGGTGCTTCGAAGCGGAGCCAGATTGGATCGCTGAAACTCGATGCGGTCGCTGGCAGGAGCAGATTGTCGACGGGAGTTTTTCCGGCGCTCGTCCACGACGAATCGGGCGCAGCGTAGGACTTCCAGCGTACCGTCGCTCCCGTTGGATTGGTGCGAAGCGTTGCGCTCCGTGCGAAGCGTGGACGCATCGCGGCGAACAGCGAATCGCCGGGAATAATCGAGTCGATGCGACGGGCGAGTGTGTAGGCCGCCTCCCAGTCGCCCGCCTCGCCCAGCGCCACCAGCGTGGGCATCCCCGTCTCGCGTGCCCAACGCGCGTCGCGCGAGTGCTTTCCCGGGCCGAGCCACCATCCGCTTGCAGCCAGAATCATCATCAGAAGCGCTGCACCCGCGAGAATCGCTGATCGCTTCGTGCGCGGCGCAACGCCGCCACGTCGCGCGGCCGCGGCTCCGGATGCCGAGAGATACGGCTCGACCTCCGCCGCGAATTCCTCCGCGGTCTGCAGCCGATCCGCGGGATCCTTCGCGAGGCACGTGTCGATCGCCCGCGAGAATTGCTCGGGGAGATCCGGTCGAAGCTGTGCGATGGGCGGCGGCGTGCGTGTTACCTGCGCGACGAAGATCGCCTGCGAGTTGTTACCGGAGAAGGGCGTCTGTCCAGTCAGCATTTCGTAGGCGACGGTCGCGACGGAGTACAGATCCGCGCGCGCATCGATGGTCGCGTCGCCCGACGCCTGCTCCGGCGCCATGTAGGCCGGAGTGCCGATGGCGATGCCGATCGCCGTCGCGGCACCGGATGCCCGGATGTCGCTCTGTGTCGCCGCACTCGCCGCCTTCGCGATGCCGAAATCCATGACGAAGGCGTGCTGCCCCGAAAGCATGATGTTCTCAGGCTTGATGTCGCGGTGGATCACACCCTGTTGATGCGCATAGGCCAGCGCGTCCAGCACGTCGCGGAGGATGCGCGCGGTGTCGGGGATACTCAGGCGGCTCTCGCGTACCAGACGCTCGCGCAGCGTCTCGCCATCGACCAGCGGCATCACATAGTAGAGCGTGCCCTCCGCGTCGCCGGAATCGATGAGCGTGAGCACATGCGGATGCTGCAGGCTCGCCGAGATGCCGATCTCGCGAAGGAATCGTGTGGCACCAAACACCGCCGAGACTTCCGGACGAACGACCTTGATGGCGACGGCGCGATGATGTTTCAGATCGCGCGCGGCGTAGACGACCGCCATCCCTCCGCTTCCGAGCTCGCGCTCGATGGCGTATTGCCCGGCGAGGGCGATGCGAAGGCTCTCGGGAATCTCGCTCATATTGTCGGCCCCTTAGCTACCGAATATCCGCACGCCCCAGCGCTGCGCGCACGGCTTCGCGCATCGCGACCACGGCATCCTCGCTCGACGCCGGCGAGTCGTCTCGCACATGGAGCTCGATCCCTTCCGCGACGATCACGCGATGCCACACACCATCGTGTGCGCCGTTGTCCGCCACGACGCCATCCGCGCGAGCGCCGAGTGCTGGGGCGAGCGACGACGCGACGCGGCGCTCGAGGGCGTCGCCCGTGAGACCGCCCACCTCGAGCCTGATCTTCGCGAGCGTGAGCCCTTCGCGCTGGCGGATCTTGATGAAGAGGAGCTGCAGCAGGTGGCGGTAGCCGTACGTCGCCGCAGTGCCGGTGCCGTCCGGATGGTCGAGCAGCCCCGTCGACACATAGAAGCGGACGGCCCGCGCGCTCGGCTCGGCGCGCGCCGCGCCGTTCGTCGGGCGCATCCCTGCGGCGTCGACGAGCGCGGTCGCGTGGGCCGCGAGGCCGCGCGAGTTCCACGGCGCGTGCCGCGAGTGCGCGCGGAGGAGTGGGACGGGCGATTCGGCCATGTCTCAACAATATAGGGCGAACGAACACGGCGGGAAGCGCAATCGCGCTCCCCGCCGCTGGCACTGCGTCTTTGCGTCAAACGAGGCTACTTCCGGCGAGCGCCCTTCTTGGCTCCCTTCTTCGCGCCGCCCTTCTTTGCTGCGCTCTTCTTGGCAGCGACCTTCCTTGCCGGGGCCTTTTTCGCAGCACTCTGCTTCTTGGGCGCTGCCTTCTTCGCAGGAGCCTTCTTCGCAGGAGCCTTCTTCGCAGCGGCCTTCTTTGCCGGGGCCTTCTTGACCACAGCCTTCCTGGCGGGAGCCTTCTTCGCCGCTGGCGCCTTCTTGGCGGTTGGAGCCGCCTTCCTTGCCGGTGTCTTAGCGGGTGCGCTCTTCGCAGCCGGTACTGACTTCTTCGCGGGCGTACCTGATTTCGACGTGCTCGCGTTGCCGTTTCGAGCCGCCGCGTTTCGGGCATCCGCCTTCTCGGCCTTGCTCGCCGCGCGCGAGGCCTTCGCCGAGGTGAGGGGGGCGACGTCGTCCTCCTCATCCTCTTCGACGACGACGGCCGGCGTCTCGCCGTCATCGTCCTCTTCGTCGTCCGTGCTGTCCCAGAGCTCTTCGCCGGTGGTCTTGGTCATCCCCCAGCCGCTCCCCTCCTCGTCTTCATCGTCGTCGTAGGAAGCGCCGCCGCCGCCGCCGTAGCCGATGTCCTCTTCGTCGTCTTCGTGCTCCGACAGATAGAGCTTTTTGTTGTACTCGTCACCACGCGACATGCTGCCTCCTTTCATGTTATTGCTCACGAAGCTCGGAATCCGAAGGAGCGGCTTCAAGACGATAGATCTCTGAAAAATCCGGGTGCAGATCGCATGCCTCGCGACCTCGCTATGGAACCGCGGAATCATAGCGACTGTTCCGGGAAGAACACCCCCCAATATCACGCAACGAAAGAAACGTCAAGCAGCCGCCGTCCGGGTGTGGTGTGCCGGAGCCGTCAGTCCCCGCCCGCAGGCAGCGGCGTGGCCCCGCCGACTGCGCCGTGAGCCCGATCCTCGTTCCGGTGCTCGGCTCGCTCGAAGCGCTTCTGGAAGGCGTCGAGATAGGTATAAAACACGGGCGTCACGTAGAGCGTAATGATCTGCGAGAAGGCGAGCCCACCCACCACGGCGACGCCAAGCGGGCGCCTCGATTCGGCGCCGGCGCCTGCCCCGAGCGCAATCGGAAGCGTGCCCATCAGCGCCGCCATCGTCGTCATCATGATAGGACGGAATCGTACGCTGCACGCCTCGAGGATGGCATCGTGCGCGGACTTTCCCTCCTTTCGCTCCGCCTCGATCGCGAAATCGATCATCATGATCGCGTTCTTCTTCACGAGACCGATCAGCATGATGATGCCGACGAAGGCGTATACGCTCAGCTCCATGTGGAAGATCCAGAGCGTGAGCAGTGCGCCGAAGCCGGCGAACGGCAGACCGGTGAGGATCGTGATCGGGTGGACGAAGCTCTCGTAGAGAATGCCGAGCACGATGTAGATGATCAGGATCGCGAGGATCAGGAGGACGAGCAGTCCCTGCTGAGCGGCCTGGAATGCCTGTGCGGTGCCGGAGAAGGCCGTCGTGACGCTCGAGGGCAGCGTCTGTGCGGCGAGCTTGTTGACGTCGCTCACCGCTGTGCCGATCGAGACGCCGGGCGCGAGGTTGAAGGACAGCGTCACCGAGGGGAGCTGCCCGGAGTGATTCACCATTGCCGGACCCGTGCTCGGCGACACCTTTGCGAGCGACCCAAAGGGAACGAGGTCGCCGGACGCCGAGCGCACGTAGAGAAGTCCGAGCGCGTCGAGATTCCTCTGATACTGGGGCAGAAGCTCCATTATGACCCAGTACTGATTGTTGGGCGTGTAGATCGTGGAGACCTGGCGCGAACCGTACGCGTTGTAGAGCGCGTCCTCGATCGTGTTGGCCGTGATGCCGAGCGACGATGCGCGGTCGCGATCGATGTCGACCTGCACCTGCGGATTCTTGATCTGCAGGTCGCTGGTGATGTCGGTGAGCCCGGGGATCCCGTGCAGCTTCTGCTCCATGATCCCCGCGTAGTGGTACAGCGTGACGATGTCGGTGGACTGAAGCGTGAACTGGTAGAGGCTCTTGCTCGAGCGTCCGCCGATGTTGATCGGAGGAGGATTGGTGATGTAGA
>JALYSW010000014.1 GCA_030854615.1 Gemmatimonadota bacterium | reverse complement strand
CGCTCGCGAAGGCCGCCGCCGATGGCACCATCGACCTCGGCATCGACCACGTTGCGCTCGTGCAGGAGCAGGCGCCGTTGACCGATGCGCACATCACGCGCGTCGAAGTGCTCGGCGGGAAAGTTCTCTACGCCATCGATGTGTATCCCGACGTCGGCTCGTTCAACCTCTGCCCCGCCGACGTGTGCCAGACGACCGACGGCCGCGAGCTCGTGCGCGGCGCATGCGCGACCGATCTCGCGAAGAACGGGATGCGCGTGGAAGCGGCGCATCCGTCGAAGGAGATCATCGCGCAGATCGAAAAGATCTCCGCGCGCATCGGTCTCGACATCGGCGGCATCGAGTATCTCGTCGACGCGCGCGACGGGAAGCACTATTTTTATGATGTGAACTGCCTCTCGAACTTCGTCGCCGACGCGGTCCACGTCGTCGGCTTCGATCCATTTGCGAGGCTCGCAGACTACCTCGAAGAGCGCGCGGGCTTTCGCAAGTCGCTCGTCGGTGCCGCCTGATGCGATACGGCTACTGGATGCCGGTGTTCGGCGGATGGCTGCGCAACGTTGCTGATGAGAAGATGGAGGCGAGCTGGGAGTACACGAAGAAGCTCGCGATTCGCAGCGAGGAGCTCGGCTACGACCTCACGCTGGTGGCCGAGCTTTTTCTGAACGACATCAAGGGGATCGACGCGCCGTCGCTCGACGCGTGGTCGACGGCGGCCGCACTTGCGGCGGTCACGACGAAGCTCGAGCTGATGGTCGCCGTGCGTCCGACCTTTCATCTCCCTGCGATCTTCGCAAAGCAGGCCGCGAACATCGATCAGATCTCGGGCGGCCGACTCTCGCTCAACCTCGTGTCATCGTGGTGGAAGGACGAGGCGCGCCGTTTCGGCGTCCGGTTCGACGAGCATGATGATCGATACGCGCGCACCGAAGAGTGGCTCGGCATCGTGAGCGGCGCATGGCGCGACCACCAGCTGTCGCATGAGGGGAAGTACTACACAGTCGACGAAACGATCGTCGAGCCCAAGCCCGTCGCGCGCGGCGCGCGCACGCGACCGACGGTGTGGGCCGGCGGCGAGTCCGAGGCCGCGAAGACGCTGATCGCGCGCGACTGCGATGCGTACGTCATGCATGGCGATCCGCCGGAGCGGATCGCGCCAAGGGTCGCGGACCTGAAGCAGCGCCGCGAGGGATTCGGAAAGCCACCGATGCAGTACGGGATGGCGGCGTACGCGATCGTCCGCGACAGCGACGCCGAGGTTAAGAAGGAATTGGCGCGCATAACCAACGTGTCGGAGGGGACACCCGGCTACGGGAACTACCGCGACTGGATCGCGAATACCAAGTTGGAGCAGCAGGTGTCACTCGAGGACTACTCGGTCTCGAATCGCGGGCTTCGCGCGGGGCTCGTCGGCACACCGGAGCAGGTTGCGGATCGCGTGCGCGAGTTCGAGGCGGTGGGGGTGGACCTGCTGCTGCTGCAGTGCAGCCCGCAGGCGGAAGAGATGGAGCGTTTTGCGGAGCAGGTGATGCCACTGGTGTGAGGCGCAGGATTTCTTCAACCCCGTCGATCATGTCATCGAGAACGTGGAGAGCTTTCGCTTCTGTGACAGCGATCGCGATCGCTGCTGCGTGTAGCGACTCCAGCACGCAACCCCAAAGCAACCTGACCGCTGCGCAGCTGCACTCGATGACCTCGGCGCTCGGCACGCTGTTGGGGACCTCGCTCGGACAGCCGCAGGCGAGCCGGATATCGTCGCCGCATCTTCAGGCACGCTGGGTCGCCAACTTCCAAAGCACCTACTCGTCGGAACGGACGTGCCCCGAGCAGGGACATCTTGGGGTCAGCGGCACGAGCACGCTGGATTCTCTGCACGCGCTACACATCGCGATCACCGACACGCTCGTCGATTGCGGAATCAAGGATTCGCACGGAGTCGTTTGGCGCTTCACATCCGACCCGGTGTTGACCACGACGCTGGACGTAGTGCCGTTCGGTCTCACCGCTGTCGAGATCTCCCAGTCGGACGCCGGTCGCGTTGCATACAACAGCGGGCCGCTCTCCGGTAGCTGCTCGATCGACGTTGCCGTGACCTCACACCTGGTGCCACAGAGTCCCACGCCGGATTCTGTGACGACGTCGATTCACACGGAAGCAACGGTCTGTGGCCATTCGGTAAGCAGAGATACCGTCATCACTTCGCCCTGGGGCCATTCATAGGATTAAGGCCGGAAGAAGCGCTTAAAGAGGGGAACGGTGGAGCGGCGGCCGCCCGCCCGTTATATTTCACCCGTCCCGTAGCCCCAGGTGCACCGTGCGCGATCCGCTGTCCCGCCGCACTTTCCTCAAGTCCTCCGCCCTCGCGGTCGCAGCCCTCGCTGCGACGGCCACGGGCGCAGCCGCGGCCCCGCTCCTCGCGGGCCCAGGCAACGAGCCCGATGACGACGTGAAAAAGGTGCTGCGCGAGAAGTTCGGCGCACGCACGATTCACGAGGGGCACGTTACGCTCGACGTCCCCGACGTCGCCCCGGACAGTCGCGAGGTACCGCTGCTCATCGAGAGCGACCTCCCAATGACGCCGGATGACTTCGTGAAGGGCTTCCACATCGTCGTCGATCACAACCCCGACATCTACCTCGCCGGCTTCGACTTCACCTCGGCGATCGGCGCCGCCACGCTCGACACGCGCATCAAGATGCGCCGCAGCTCCCATGTGCGGATCATCGCGGAGACGAGCAAGGGCGAGCTGTGGACCACGTCGAAGTTCGTCTATACCTCGCTCAACGGGTGCGTCTGATGCGCGACGACACAGGTCAGGGGAAGATCATTCTTCCCGTCACGATCGCGCACAACGCGGTGATCAACATTCGCGCACTGCTCTCCCATCCGATGACGACAGGACTGAGCCGCGACCAGGCTGGCATTCCGATCCCCGCCTACTTCGTCAACGACGTGGTGATCACCTATGGCGACGAGCACGTCGCGCACTTCGAGTGGAGCTCGGGAATCAGTCGCGATCCATTCGTCGGCTTCTCACTGCGCGCAACGAAGGAAGCGCCGGTGACCGTGACGTGGAAGGACAACAAGGGCGGCGTCTTCACGCACAGCGCAGACATCAAATTCTCCGCGGCGTAGCCACTGCGCTGTCTCAGACGGCTGCGAATTCGGACGAACGAAAGGTCCGTAGAGTGCCAGCCGTCGTTCTCCGTTTTCTGTCCGTAAATCCGTTTTCTGTCGTAGTTTCACGTGTCAGCACTCGCTGTGCCTTGTGCCGGTGAGATGCGCTGGAGTACAAGCGTCAACAGCTGCGAAAAAGCGACAAGAAACGGAAAACGGCACGGACAAGAAAACGGAGACCGCGAACGGCTGTACTCGACGCCGTTGTGTGAAAGCCGGAGCCATCATATGAAAACCCGGTGATCGCTAGCGCGTCCAGACAACGAGGCTTCCGCACAGTCCCTGGTACTGGACTGGCTGCGTCGAAGCCGAATAGACCTCGATTCCCATGATGTCCCGCGGCGAATACGATCGCGTGAATTCCGCGACCGATCCGTCGAAGGGGAGATTGTCCACGTAGACCTTGGGCTCGCACGCGGACACGCCACCGCCGACCCCCGTTGCCATCGCATGCAACCGCGCGCTGCACCCGATGCCGCCGTTGCTCGAGATCGTTACCCCTGGGACGTGACTGAGCAGATCGCAGATGCTCACGTCGTTCGTCTGCGCGATTTGCTCGCGCGTAATAAAGTGGCCGAAGCCCTTCTGTCTTCGCTCCTGGAATCCCGTGAAGTCGCGCATCTTCCAGCTCGGCTTCCCGAACACCGTCACCGTGTTCAGCTCCTGTGCGCGTTTCGTCATCGCGATCGTCACCACTCGCGTCTCTCCCCGCAACGGATCCACCAGCACCCGCCTCGGCAAATATCCCAGCACGCGCGCCTCTGCCATGCGACTTCCGTCGGGAACCGGCGTAAGAGTGAACGCGCCCTGCACATCGGTCGTGGCGGTGATGTCCGATCCATCGACGCTGACCTGCGCGCCCTCGAGCGGATGGCCATCCGGAGCGGTGACGACACCGGAAAGCGTCGCGCCAGTTGCGACGCCTTCGGCGCCGAGCACGAGCGAGATGGTAGTGATCGCGCGAGGACCGATTGTGATGTCGACGGTGCCGGTCGCGCGCGTGGCGTGCTCCGCGTGCGCCTGGTAGTCGTCGGCCTCGAGTCCGCACATCGCGAACCAACCCTCGTCATTGGTGTGCACGCGAACATGTCGCACCTCCGAGCGCGTGCTCTTGCCGCCGAAGACCAGCGTCAGCATGTCGAGCACGATCGAGCTGGCGCCGAGTGTGGCGCCGGTGACCCCGTCGTACACGTGCCCGACGAGGAGGCCGGTGCTGTCGGACGACGTTTTCCCGGAGGTGACGGGCGTCGCGCAAATAGCCCGCGTGATCGTCGCCACCGAGGGGATGGCCAGCAACAGGTGCGCAGGACCGTCGCTCACGACGACGCTCTTCGTGGCGGCGAGAATACCCAGGGTGTCGAGCCGGGGATGGAGAAAGCCCGCGACGTAGCTCCCCACACGAACATCGTCGATGTGAAAGCGTCCCAGCGAGTCGCTCATCGCGGCGTACGAACCGAGTCCGGGCGGCGAGGAGACGATCTGCACCGTCGCGTTGGGGAGCGGCCTCCGATAGATGCTGTCGTAGACGATGCCATCCACGCGCGCGCCGCTTGCCTGCGCCCCCAAGGGGATCGCGACGAGAAGAGCCATGCAGGCAAGGGAGAGTCGTGGACGTCGGTGCGGGCGAGCGAGCACGTGGCAGCCTCCGTGCGGCCGGTTTCGGGAGCGAGGAGCGCAACGATAGGAGCGCGGACGAGGGCGACGGTACCGAAAGCGCCGGATCGCCAGCAAAACAATGCCGCGAGGGCACCCACTCCGCCAGCGGATGCGCAATCCCTTCCAACCGCCTGCGCATGGAGCGAAATCTTCCACCATGCTGCTTCGCTCCGTACGCATGGGGACTCTACTCGCGATGATGGCGCTGGTCGCAGCCGCCCCGGCCTCCGCGCAGAAGATCCCGCCCACGCTCACCGTCGATTCGACGTCGGCCGCCGCGCTCGCACGCCGCCAGCCACGCGAGCGCCCCGACACCATACGGGCCTTCCCGATCGAGAAGCTCGCCGACGGCGTGTACGCGGTGCTCGGGGACACGGGGCGCGGATCGGAAGGGCGTTCGAATGCAGGGTTCGTCGTCACGCGCACCGGCGTCGTCGTCATCGACGCGCTGGCGAGCCCCGCGCAAGGGAAGGCGCTGCTGCGCACGATCCGCACGGTCACGCCGCTGCCTGTGCAGTGGCTGATCCTCACGCATCATCATCCCGATCACACCTTTGGCGCCATCGTCTTCAAGCGCGCCGGTGCAAAAATCATCGCGCACCCGGATCGCCGCACGCTCGCCTCCGAAAACGGCGACGATGCGATGGTGAGCGCCTGGACCGGCGTGCTCGGACTCCGCGAGATGCAGGGCTTTGCCTTTGCCGACACCCCAGACGTGCCGATCACGCGCGACACGACGCTCTCGCTGGGCGGCCGCACCTTCGTGATCGACGTTCCGGGCACGGCACACACGCCCGGAGACCTTGTGATCTGGCTTCCGGACGTGCGCGTCGCCTTCGCGGGTGATCTGCTCATCGAGGATGGTGTCGCGATGGTGGTGGACGGAAGCTCGAGCGGGCTCCTCACCGCACTCGACCGTCTGGAGGCGCTCAAGCCGCTGCAGGTGATGCCGGGACACGGACGACTATCCGCGAATCCGGCGGAGCTCATCCACCTGAATCGCTGCGAGACGCTCGCGTTACGCGCGAAGATGCGCGACGATGTGCAACAAGGGGTCTCGATGAGCCGCGCGCTGGCGCAGTTGCCCCCTGCGGACCGCGATCGCCCCGTGTCGCGCAACTCGCGTGTGCGTCGCAACGCCGTGAGAATTTTTGCGGAGATGGAGCAGGAGTTGATGCACTCGACGGACGCGCAAAGCGCGAAGGGTGATTCTGTCGCGATGCTGTCCTGCTCTCCTTGATTGTGTGATGGGCGCCCGCTTGCAGCGCGCGAAATGCCGGGATAGAATTGTCTCCCTTTTCGTAATCAGGGAATGATTCACGCCCCGTTCGTACCGTCGCTCACGCCGCCGTTCGTCTTCGTTGGCGAGCGACTCTGGCTCGACTTCATCAACACGGACGGCGTTCGTCGCGGCGCACGCGTGGATGTGCTGCGCGACTTCGAGCAACTGATTCGCTGGCTCGAGGCGACGTCGGTGCTGGACGGCGAGCGCGCGGGCGGCATTCGCAGACGAGCGCTGCAGCAGCCTGCCGGCGCCACCGCGTCGCTCGCGGATGCGCGACGCATTCGCGCATCGCTGAGAGCCCTCGCCGAGCGCGGCGCGCAGGTGCCCGATGTTCGCGTCAACGCGCTCGGCGAGATCAATCGCGTGCTCGGCCGCAGCGCGGGGACGCGCCGAGTGGAGGCACGCGAGGATGGGAGCTTCGTGCGGAGCTTCGTGCCGGTGGGCGATGCGTTCGCGGGGCTGATGATCCCGGTGGTCGAGTCCGCGGCAGACGCGCTGGTGACGGGAGAGCTCATACGAGTGAGGCGCTGCGCGGACGCGCGCTGTTTGCACGTATTCTTCGACAGCACGAAGAATGGCCGTCGGCGCTGGTGTGACATGTCCACGTGCGGCAACCGCGCGAAGGCCGCGCGGCACCGCAGGCGAGTGACGGAAAGCGCGGTGGCGGCGCGCGCGAGCTAGAGGCAGGATGAAAAAAGAGCGAGTGCGGAAATCGCGCTCGCTCTCTTGCTACGGTCGGGAGAAATCGCCGAGTGTCAGCCGGCGGTCGCCGGCCGCGCTTTGATGTAGCCCATCTCGACTGCGTATCCCACGAGCTTCTTCTGCAGCACTCGTCGGCCACGGAAGAGACGCGACTTCACCGTTCCTTCGGGGATGCCGAGGATGTTGGCGATCTCCGCGTAGCGCAGCCCCTGCACGTCACTGAGGACGACGGCGAGCCGGTAATCCTCCGGCAGCGAGTCGATGGCGCGTGTGATCTCGTCGTCCATGAACGAGTCGTAGAACTTCCCTTCCGGATCGGCCTCGCCCACGATCTCGTATGCGCCACGGCCATCCTCGTCCTCTGGGATGCGCACTTCGCGCGCGTCGATGCGCCGCTTCCGGCTCACGAACGCGTGGTAAAGAATCGTGAAGAGCCAGGCACGGACGTTCGTCCCGAGCTGATACTGCTCCCACCGGTCGAAGGCGCGGAGCATCGTCTCGGAAACGAGGTCTTCTGCTTCATCGCGCTCGTGCGTGAGCTTGAGCGCAAAGCTGTAAAGCGCATCGAGGTGCGTGAGTGCTTCGCTTTCGAACTGCGCGCGCCGCTTCACCCGATCTTCGGATGAGCCAACGCGAGCGTCCTCCGCAACGACGGGCGCCGCCAGAGTCGTCGGCATTCCTTCCCCCACAGGCTGCATGTTCATTGAGTTGCCCCCACCACTGCCGGCTCTCGCTCCCGAGCGTAGGATCGCACGGACCGCTTGAGCTCCGTCGCTATGCCGGCCGCACTGGCCGCATCGCCCTTCACACGTGACATGAACCACGCGCCTTCCAGCGTCGCGACGACAAACCGCGCGAGACGCGCGATATCTGCGTCCTCCGATAGCCTCGGTCGCGCTTCCCACAACACCGCTTCGATCTGATCGGCCCAACGTTGGAAGAGCCCATCGACCAGCTGACGAAAGCCCTCGTGCTGCGACGCCATCTCGGTCGCGAGCGCCCCACACGGCGTTCCGGCGGTATGGGCAGCCGGCGACTGGGCGGAGATGATCGCGTCGATGAAGCGCGTGAGACGCTCGATCGGCTCCACAGTCGGCTCGCGCAACGTCATCAGTCCACGCTCGGCGAAGCCCTCGAACTGCGACTCGAGCACGGCATATCCCAACTCTTCCTTCGACTTGAAGTAGTGGTAGAAATGGCCTTTGCCACACAGCCCGGACTCGCGGATGACCTCATCGATCGAGGTGTCTCCGAATCCCTGCCGCTGCATGACCGCGGTTGCGGCTTCCACGATCTGGGTGCGCCTGTCTTTCATGGCAGGAACAATAAGACTGGCTGGTCCATAAGTCAAGTAAACGCTTGACTACTCTGTAACACTCTATGATACAATAGGTTAAGTCGTCAGAATAACTACCTGACTGTTCGGGTAGGTAATGTTGTACGGTCGGTTGAGACCAGCCAGTCCTAGTGCCGGCCCCGACATCGATTCCCCCGTCCTCACGCGCTACATTCCCCGCACATGTCCGCCACCCTCGTCACACGCACCTATCTGCAGCTCACCACGCCCTCCGCGCTTCGTGCTGCGGAGCTCTCGCCTGGATTCAGCATCGTCCGTGCCCACCCATGCCCGGTCCCCTTCGCCCGCTACCTCTACACGGAAGTCGGACGCGAATATCGATGGCTCGGTCGCATCGCTTGGAGCGACGAGAAATACGCGGAGATGATCGCGCGGCCAACAGTCTCGGTGTGGGTGCTCTACGGCCACGGCGTCCCGGGCGGTTTCTTCGAGCTCAGTGAGCACGACGACGACTCTGTCGAGATCACCTACTTCGGTCTCACCCGCTCCTTCCTCGGCCTCGGACTCGGCAAAGCAATGCTCTCGGCCGCAGTAAAGCGCGCCTGGGAGCTCGACCCGAAGCGCGTGTGGCTCCACACCTGCACACTCGATTCGCCGCAGGCGCTACCAAATTATTTGGCGCGCGGATTCGAGAAGTATCGCGTAGAGGAGTACGAAGTGCCGGCGCTATAGCGCCATGAATCAGCGCGCAGGATCGGCCGAGTGGAACTCATTCGACGGAAGCGGAACCTCACGATCCGTTTGCCCACGCTCGACCGCCGCAGCATAGAGCTGCTCCTTCGTGACCGGAATCGGATCCGAACCATGGGCCGAACCGGAGGGTCTTGCCGCCGACTTCGCGCGCAGCGCCTGGCGCTCCATCGTCTTCACCATCGCCGTCTCGTGGAGTATCAGCGCCAGATCGACGGCCCGACTCGCGAGATCCGCGTCCGAGCGATCCCGGCGCGCATTGATGAGCGCCGCCATGATCGGAGCCGCGAGCTGAGCGATCAGCTTCGCGGGCCTCTTTGCCGCCGCACGCTGCTGCTTCGCCTCGTATTCCTTCATGTCACCAATCAGCTTCGCCACGGTCGACCTCCAGAGAAGGAATGACTCTGGGACTGAATCTTAAAGAAAAACAATGATGCTGGTTAGGCCGCAGCGCGCATTCGCAGTGCTCAGCGCGGCCGCCGCCCCGGACCCCCGCCGCCGCGACGCTTCCCTCCGGCGCCGCGCTTTCCACCTCCCCCACCTCCGCGCGGTGGACTGCCATGCGTTCGCTCGCCATGGCGGGGTGGCCGTCCATCGCGCGCGCGCTCCGGTGCGCGTTCGCGCTCGACCTCCTCCGGCATCCACGGACGGTCGAGCAGCTCCTGCAACTCTTCCAGCGTCGCACCGCGCAGCGATCCGCGCGCACCACGATGCACGGCGAAGCGCAACGGACGATCGAGCACCGGCAGTTCACTCTCATGCAGCGTGCGCGCCATCTTCTCCGACAACCGCAGGCGCGCGACACCGACGCGCCCGCCCGCACCATCCGCCGCATCCTCCACATCGTACTCGATCGGCACCTCGTGATCGCGCACCGTGATCATCCCCGGCAGCGACAGCCACCGCCGGCGCAGCGCGGCCGGCACGATGGTGTCCGGGTCGAGCACGAGCGATGCCGCGCGGAAGTCGTCGACCGACTGTGCGCTCTCCAGCATCTTCGCGTACACCGCCGTCAAATCCGCCAGCGACAACCTCGGCGTCTCTCCCCCGCTGCGCCGATACACATCGCGCAGCTCCTCGATCGCCGCGCGATTGCGCTTCACCGCTGGATGCCGCGCCTCGAACCGCGCGAGCGACTCCGCGATCTTCGCCCGCGCTTCCACCGCCAGCTCCGGCGGGAAGCTCTCGACCGGCTCCTCCTCGCGCCCGAGCTCGAAGCCGAAGTAGGTGATCTGGCTGCGCAGCACGAGCTGCGACCGCTTCCGATGCGCGTCGAAGACCAGCTCCGGCGGATCGTGCGACGCGTACTGCTTGATCAGATCGTACGGGATCTGCGTCCCCTCGATCGCCGCACGCGGAATCCCCATGCGGTCCGCGAAGTAGCGCAGCTCCCCCGCGATCGCGCCGTAGCTCGAGCACACGCTCGTCTTCGACACACGCGCCTCCTCGCCACTCGCTGTGCGCTCCTCGATCACGAGATCGAAGGGCAT
Organism: Gemmatimonadota bacterium; assembly: GCA_030854615.1. Lineage (GTDB taxonomy): Bacteria > Gemmatimonadota > Gemmatimonadetes > Gemmatimonadales > Gemmatimonadaceae > FEN-1250. The sequence goes on along the minus strand of JALYSW010000014.1, from coordinate 1,679 downwards.
GATGCGCGCAAGCAGATCCGCGAAGAGTCGCGCGATGCGCTCGCCCGCGATCGGCAGCGCATCCGGCAGCTCGAGCTCGAGACTGCGGTAGATGCTCGCCATCCCGAGCGCCGCATCCTCCACCGTCTTCACCAGCGCGCCGCGATCCTCTCCCCACCCCTCGATCCCTTCGCTGAACAAATAGCGCGGAAGCCCATACACATCGCCCTTGTAGCCGTGCGCGGCGTATGCATCCGCGAAGAGATTGTACACCGTGAGATTGTCGCTCCCCGGCACGAGCAGCCCGCGTAGGTCGCGCTCCTCGCGCGTCATCCGGTGGAGCGACTCGATCGACGCCATGATCGCGACGTACGGAATCAGCTCCTCGCTCGCGTGTACGATCAGCTCGGCCCACGCGCGATCGACCGGAAGCGCCTCGACCGCGCGCCCGTACTGCGACAACCGCCCGTCCTCGATGATCCCGCGCGACTCGAGCGTGCGCACCGCATTTCGATACGATGTGACGTCGAGCGGCACAGGAAGCTCGAGCTCGTCGGCGCGAACGCCGAGCCCTGCGCAGGTGAGCGCGACGCGCTCGGAGTCGCCCGCGAGCTGGAACTCCGGCTCCGTCGGACGCAGCGCCTTGAAGCGGATGTCGCGATCGCTGAGGATGAAGACGCGACCGCCCGCGACGCGCCCATGCACCCGTCCCGCCATCTGCAGGATTTCGTTCGCGCCGAGGTGCACGCGGGAGAGCACGTTCTTTCCGCCCTCGATGAGATTCGTGAAGCGCATGTCCTCGATCACCACCGTATCGAGCCCGTGCACGTTGAGCGCGCTCTGCCCAGCGGCCGTCATGCTCAGGAGATACGGCTTCTTCACATCCCCTTCGAGGAAGGGGCGGATGATGCGGATCGGCTCGCCGCCGTGATAGAACGCGGCGTTGATGCGCGGGAATCTCCGCTGGACGAAACCCGCCACATCCTCCACCGCCGCTCGCGTCGGGAGAAAGACACCAACGCCGCGCCGTTCTTTCTGCACGTCGCGCAGAAATGTCTCGTCGAGAAAATCGAGCGGCTTGCGGTGCACGATCGTCACCTGCGCCGCCTTGTCGGGATCAAAGGCGTGCGTCTCCAGCACCGCTGCGGAGCCGAGGTAGCGCGCGTAGAACGTCGGGTCGACGGTGGCCGAGAGCCAGATGAAGCGTGCGCCGACGCGCTTGCCGAGCGCAAGGCAGAGCTCCAGCTCGGCCGACGTCTGGTGGATCTCGTCGACGACGAGCGTGTCGCGTGAGGAGATGTCGCCATCCTGGAACCAGCGGCGTGCGATCCCCGTCGTCACGATCACGACGTTCCAGGATGGCGTTTCCGGCGTGGCCTCGCGCTCGCGGTTCACGACGCCGACGCGAAGGTCGGTGGTGCCGAGGATGGTTTCGGCGATGGGGCGAATGGCGAGCGTCTTTCCGGTGCCCGTGCCGGCGACGATGCCGAAGCCCTTGCCGGCGCCGGCGAGCTCGAGGATCTCTTCGCCGTGCTCGCGCTGGAGCAGCGTATCGAGATGCAGCTGCACTGCCAGCTCGATGGTCTCGCACGCCGCGCGCGTGGGCGCGATGACGATGATGCGGCCGGTCGATGGACCCGCGGCCGCGAATGCTTCACGGTCGGGCGGGAGGTAGTGATCGCGAACGTGTCTCACGTTCG
>JALYSW010000415.1 GCA_030854615.1 Gemmatimonadota bacterium | reverse complement strand
CCCTGGCCGAGGTTGAGGCCGATCGTGTACGAGTTCGGATTTCCCGCTTCGAGCGAGTCGAGACTCGCAAAGGTGTACGCACCCTGCGAATTTCGCGCGAAGAGGTTGTCCATCTTGTAGAACTCGTTGTGCGTTCCGATGCTCAACCGGTGCTTCTCTCCGATCGGGATCGTGAAGTTGTCCGTGATCTCGAAAATGTCCTGGTCGAGCGCGTTCCCCTGCGAGTTGGTCTCTGCTCCCGCGATCAGCGTTCCGGTGACGCCGGTGTTCACCGAAATCGACGGGTAGTCAGCGTTCGGCGGACGGAAGTCGCGGATGGTGGTGTAGCCGAGAAACAGCTCGTTGTTCGAGCCGTTGTTCCAGTTTGTGAAAAGCTGGGCTACCGCCGCGTTCTTCTTATTGTTGAAGGCGTACGCGTTCGACCCGAAGCGATACGTCGTCGAAAGACGATAGAGCGTGTCCAGCTCTGCCTTGCCGTAGTTGTCGCGGAGCACCAGCCGGCTGTTGTACGGCAGAACGAAATCGAGTCGCGCGAAAACGTTCGTGAGCGGATTCTTGTTCGACACTGCTCCCTGCGCGCCGGCATCCAGACCGTATGTGTTCTTCAGAATGTCGGCCATACGCTGCACCGTCGCGGCGTCCGCGGCGGACGGAAGTCCCGCGGACCCGGGATAGGGACCCGGCGCGGGGTAGGTCTCGTCCTGCCACTCAGGTGCAACGAAGAAATGAATCTTGTCCTTCACGATCGGACCGCCGATCGAGAAGCCGTACTGCTTCTGCTGAAAGTCGCTCGTGCGCAGCAGCGGCACGTCCGCCGCGAGATCCTGATTGCGGAAGTAGTAGTAGACCGAGCCGTGGAGCTCGTTCGTGCCGCTCTTGGTCACGGCGTTGATCAGCGCGCCGGTGAAATTTCCCTGGCGAACGTCGAAGGGCGACAGGAGCACCTGGTACTCCTGCACGGCTTCGAGGGAAATCGAGCGGCCGCGCGCCTGGCCGCCGGGCTGTCCGGTTGTGCCGAGGCCGAAGAGGTCACTCTCGCTTGCGCCGTCGATCTGGATGTTGTTGAAGCGATTGTTCTGCCCCGCTCCGGAGAGCCCGCCGCTCTGCGCTTGCACGACTTGCGGCGTGAGACTGAGGAAGTCGGTGAAGTTGCGATTCTGCGTCGGCAGCCGGCGGAGCGCGGTGTCGGAGATATCGGTCTGCACGCCTCGGCGCGACGACGAGATCTGGCTGCTGAGCGTGTCGGATGTCGCGCGCACGGTGACGACCGAGAGCTGCGCGGCCTGCGTGCCCATCTTGAAGTTCGCGCGAAAGTTCTGGCCCAGCGACAGCCGAACGCCCGTGATGCTGTCGGGAGCAAAGCCAATGCGTCTGACCGAAATGACATAGGGGCCGCCGACCTCGACGCCCTGGAGATAGTAGTTACCGTTGGGGCGGCTGAGCGTACCAGTCCTCACACCCGTCTGTTGATTGACGACCTGAATCTGCGCCGCCTCGACAGGCGCTCCGGTCGAATCGGTGACGGTTCCACTCACCGCGGCAGTGGTAATTCCCTGTGCGGCCAGGGTGGTGATGCCGGCCGCTCCCGAGGCCGCGAGGGCCAGGAGAGTGTTACGGAGCAGACAACTCATTCGCATGAGAAGATTCCTTATGGTAGACGACGTGCAACGGGGCGCGGGGTAAAGGGCAAGAACACCGCGGCGTGCGTGGCAGGGAGTCAAAGCGAAGCCGTCCCGGCCGCGGGAAAAAAGCTAGGGCGCGCGGCCCGTGAGTCAAGAATCGGCGGAAGCGCAATCGTCACGACTCAGACCGCCTCCGACGAGCCCATGCGTCGCGTGATAAACGCGTAGAGCGGCACGCCCAGGAGAATTCCGCCGAAGACGCCCAGGGTGGCGACGCGGCTCGAGGGACTGATGAGTGCGTTCGCGAGCAGCGCGACGGTAGAGAGGATGAAGATGGCGGGGACCACAGGATATCCCGGCACCCGGAACGAGGTCTCGTAGCCTGGTCGGCGGCGCAGGACGAACACCGCGCCCACTGCGAGCGCGAGAAAAGGCACGATCGCAATGACGAACTGATCAGCAAGCTGTTCGAACCCTCGCGTCAGCACGAACGCCACGCCAATCGCGGCATTGAGCACGATTGCGATGTACGGCGTCTGGAAGCGCGGATGAACCTTGGCGATCTGGCGGAAGAGCAGCTTGTCGTCCGCCATCGCGAAGAAGATGCGCGGAGCGGTCATGATCGAGCCGTTGAGCGTTCCGAAGGTCGATAGCATCACCGTCACCGCGACGAACACCACGCCGGGCGCGCCGATCACCTTGAACGCCACATCCGCCGCCACGAGCCGCGAATGGCGGATCGTTTCGACATCGAGCACCGAGAGATATGCAAAATTGGCCAGCGCATAGATCACGATCACCGCCACCGTCCCGATGATGATCGCGCGCGGCAGGTTGCGCCGTCCGTCCTTCACCTCGCCGCCCACCAGACTCACATCCTCCCACCCGTCGTAGGCCCAGAGCACGGAGATCAGCGCGAGTCCGAAGGGGGCGAGCGAGAAGCTTCCGGGCGGAACGGCCGGCGTGAAGTGGCCGCCGGTCTGCGGCAGGCCGATCGCGACAGCGACGATGATGATGAACAGCAACCCGCCGTACTTCGCGACGGTCGTGAGATTCTGCACCAGCGCGCCCCACTTGAGCCCCACATAGTTGAACGTCGCCGTCAGCGCGATCGCGAGCGCCGCCACCCAGTGCACGTAGGTCGCGTACGGTTCGAGGCTCGGCTCGTGCCCCAGCACGCGAAAGAGATATTCGGCGAAGGTCGTCGAGATTGCTCCCAGCGATGCGGCGCGGATCAGCAGAAGCTCCGACCATCCAAAGAGGAAAGCGGCGCGCCTACCCCACGCCTCGCGGATAAATACGTACAGCCCGCCTGTCGCCGGGAGTGCGCTCGCAACCTCGGCCAACGTCAGCGCGCCGCAGAGCACGAAGATTCCGCCGAAGAGCCACACCGAGAGTAGCGGGAGCGGGCCCGGGAGCTTGTCTGCGATGCCGGCCGGCGACCGGAAGATTCCGGATCCGATCGTCGAGCCGATGAGCACCGCGACGGCGCTGAACAGCCCGAGGCGGCGCGGGAGCCGGGAGGCCGGCTCGGCGGAGAATGGTGGCTCTTCCATGGCCCATAATACAGCCATGATGGCTTGCCGGCACCATGCCGCTGCCGTCTTGCACGTCATCCGTTGCGTGGTCAACTTTACAGAACTATTCCGACACTCGTATCCGACGTGATTTTCTGGCTGGCGGCGCTGTGTTGCGCGCTGTCGCAGGTCGCCATTGTGCGCTCTGCGCTACGCGCGCGTGCACAGCGCCCCGACGGTACCGCTGCGCCGGCGCGAGCGATCGAGGTTGCGTGGACGGTCGTCCCCGGGCTCTTCCTTATTGTGGTGCTCCTGTTCACCTGGCGTGCGCTGCATCCGGCGGCCGCAATTTTGATTTTACCTTGAGGAGCCGACCGTGAAGGCAGTGCGACGACTGGCGTACGCGACGCTCGGCCTGGCGTACGCGCTCATCGTCTTCGGCGCGATCGTGCGCATCTCGGGATCGGGGATGGGGTGCGGCGACCATTGGCCTCGCTGCTACGGCCGCTGGTTCCCTCCGATGGATCAGCCGACGCTCGTGATCGAGTGGACCCACCGGCTCCTCGCCGCGGTCACCGTGGCGATGGTCGCCGCGCTCGTGCTCGCCGCCTTGCGGATCCGAAGCGAGCCCGCTGGCTCCGGACGCGGCAGCGTGCTCCGCTCAGCGCTCCTCGCCGGTGCGCTGATCCTGCTCCAGGCTGTCCTCGGCATGGTCACCGTGCGGATGGGCAACACGGCGTGGGCGACTGTTCTGCATCTGCTGAATGGTGCGCTGCTTCTCGCCGCGCTCGCGACGACGGTGCTGCGCGCGGGTGGCCTCGGCGGCGCGTCCACAATCGGCGTGCTCCCCGTCCGAGGCCGCGCCGGGCGCGGCTCGGCGGCCGCCGCAGGCATCGCGCTGGTGACGGTGCTCTTCGGTGGACTCACCGCGAAGATCCCGGGCGCGAACAGCGCGTGCCTGGGCTTCCCGCTCTGTCGCGGAACGATCCTTCCGCTTCCGTCGCAGCACGTGCAGTTCACGCATCGCGTGCTCGCCTTCCTGCTCTTTTTTCACGTGCTCGGACTCATGATAGGATTCGCGAAGCGCCGTGAGGCGCCCGTGGTCGTGCGCACGGTGCGCATCGC
>JALYSW010000382.1 GCA_030854615.1 Gemmatimonadota bacterium | reverse complement strand
CCCCGGCCTCGGGCGCGTCATCGTCCGGGGCGTCGATGCGCGCGCCGCGCGAGTCGCGCGCGAGGTGCGCAACACGCTCCTCGCCGCGCAGCAGCGAGTCGAGCGTCAGCTCCAGCCCGTCGACGGCGACGCCGCGCGCGTCGACCACGCCGACCAGCCGCCGCATTGCCGCGCGCTGCGTGTAGACGCGCTCGATCCCCGCTTCGGCGTAGATCCCACGCATGTGCGTCACCGCCGCCGCGTCGCCGGGCTGGTAGGCTCCCGGAATCACGACCCACGCGCGATGCTGGTCCGTCGCACGCGTCACCCACTGGCGCGGCACGCCGAGCTTCGCGAGCGCGCGAGCCGTGGCCGCACGATCCTTGAGCTCCTTCGGTGCCGCGCGGAGCCGCACCGTCGGGCGGCTCTGTGCGATCGGCACGTCCCCCACATCGAAGATGTCGCCGCGCGGCGCAGGCACGTCGGCCGCCGCGAACTGCTGCCGCTGCGCCCTGTGGCGCCAGAGATCGGCCTGCCAGAGCTGCACCTGCGCCGCGCGGAGCACGAGCGCGAGCGCGAAGAGCGCGAGCGATCCCTGCACGAGCTGCAGGCGGCTCGGACGTTTCACCGGCATCGCGCTCACGGAGCTGTGCTCGCCGCCGCTCGCGGGCGCGTGAGGATGACGAGCTGCGTGTCGTTCGGCACGTGCATGTCGAGCCGCTTCTCCACCACCGCCGCGAGCGAGCTGCGACTCACGAGATCACGAATGTCGCTGCGCAGCTGCGCGCGCTGCGACTGCAGCTGCAGCCGCTGATTCTCGAGCGCGAGCAACCCCTTCGCCTGCGCATGCCCCTCGGCGCGTCGCCAGATCACGCCCGCACCCACGAGCACGAAGGCGAGCAGGGCGAGCGCGACCCACGCGCGTCCGCGCCCGCGCGACGCTACTCGGCGCGCCGCCACGCCCGGAGCCGCGCGCTGCGCGAGCGAGGATTGGCCGAGAGCTCCCGTTCCCCTGCCGTGACCGCCTTGCGAGTCACGCTGTCTCCGAGCGAGACCGCCCCGCAGATGCACAGCGGCTGGCGCGGCGGGCAGGTGCATGGATTGCTCCAGTCGCGAAACGCGTGCTTGACAACGCGATCCTCGCCGGAGTGATAGGCGATGACGGCGAGCGTGCCACCGGGCGTGAGACGGTCGCGCAACGCCGGGAGCGCACGCTCGAGCGACCCGAGCTCGTCGTTCACCTCGATGCGTATCGCCTGAAAGATTCGCGCGAAGTCACCGGGGCCGCTGCGCGGTCCGAGCGCGCCTCGAATCGCGTTCACGAGATGGTCGCTCGTCGCGAACGGAACCGTCGCGCGCCGCTTGACGATCTCGCGCGCGAGACGCGGCGCCTTGCGCTCGTCGGCGTACTCGCGGAAGAGCTGCATCAGCTGCTGATCCGGCGCCTCGTTCAGCAGCTCGGCCGCACTCTGCCGGGCATCGTCGCCCATGCGCATGTCGAGCGGCGCGCCCTCGCGAAAGGAGAAGCCGCGCGTCTGATCGTCGAGCTGGTGTGAGGAGACGCCGAGGTCGAGGAGCACCCCGTCGAACCTCTCGCCGCGGAGCTCTTCGAGTATGTCGATTGTCGAGAAGTTGCCGAGAAAGGGGCGGAAAGCTCCCGAGCGCTCGTAGTCCGCGAGCTGCGCGCGCGCTTCGGAGATGGCGCGCGGGTCGCGATCGATCGCGACGACGCGTGCGCCCTGTGCAAGGAGCAGATGCGAGTGTCCGCCGCCGCCGAGCGTGCCGTCGAGCACCGTCCGCGCACCCGCAAGCAGCGCCGCCACTTCGACGGCAAGCACGGGAACGTGGTACGCGTCCGGAGCGAGCGAAATCATGGTGGGATTTTACCATCCGGAGAGGCGCGCCGCTCACGGCGCGAGTCGGGAAACAACGAAGGGCCCGCCACTGGCGAGCCCTTCGAGTCGAACTGTGAAGCGACAGCGGTTACTTGCAGAATCTCTTGACCTGACCCTCGGTGGCCGGACCGTATTGTCCGAGCGCGCCGAGCAGCTGCTGCGCGGTCTTCGGATCGATCGAGCCCCCCGCAGCGATGTTGATCTGGGCTGTGAGAAAGGATGTCTGCGCGAGCTTCGCGAGGTCGCACTGCTTCCTGACCTGATTGTCGCGAACGGCCGCGTCGCCAACCTTGAACGCCGAAACACCGAGCACGAACTTGGCAGCCGGAGTCGGCGAGATGCTGTCCGACGCGGCCAGAATGGTGACGGCCTTGCTGTAGGCGTCGCGGCGAAGCGCGAGGCTATCGGCCGTGGTCACGACAAGGACGTTGGCGTCCTTGTACGCCTTGTTGCCGATCACGAGCAGGAACTGGCCCACGGTCGCCTTGTCCTCCCCCGCGGCCACGGCCTGTTTGAGCGTACCGATGGCACTGTCGGGCTGATTCAGGTCGATCTGCGCCTGGGCGATGCGCAGGTAGCCGTGTTCCGTCTTCGGATCGAGCTTGACCGCGGTCTGCGCTGCGGTGAGCGACTGTGGCAGCTGTCCCGCGAGACGAAGCGTCTGCGCGTAGAGCGACCAGAGCGCCGCGTTGCGCTTGAACTTCGCCACACCCTGCGCTGCCGTCGCCGAGGCCTTCTGCGGATCGCTGGCCGAGACGTAGCAGGCAGTCTGTCGTGAGAAGTAGGTGGTGTCTGCGGAAGCCGTATCGGCCTTGATCATCTGCTCGCCGGCCGCCGTCGCCTCCGCGCAGTCCTTCGTCGCGAGAAGGATCAGGTACTTGAGGCGAACGAGATCAGGATCGCCGGGGTTCGAGTCGACCGCCGCGACGATGATCGGCTTCGCCGCCGCCGCCTGGCCGCTCTGTCCGATCTTGTTGACGACGGTCGAGACGAGCTGGACATCCTTCGGGTACGCGGCGATGAGCTTCGTCCACGCTTCGACGGCGTGGTTGAAATCCTGCTTCTGCGCATACGCGTCGCCGAGCATGATCAGCGCGGGACGGCTGCGCGGATCGATGGCGGTGACCTGGTTGGCTACGGCAATGACCGAGTCGCCGGGAGCGCCCTGCTTGAGCAGCGCATTGGCGAGACACACGCGACCGATCGAGGACTGCGGATAGGCCGTGATCGCGGCCCGTGCCGCGGTGATCGCCCCCGCTGCATCGCCGGAAGCAAGCTTCGTCTCGCAAGTGCGCTCGTCGGGGAGCTGCTTGCGAACCTCGAGGATCGATTTGGAGATCGCCGTCGCGATATCACCGAGCTTGTTCCCGGTGGCGACGGGGAGCGGCTGTACCATGCTGTTGTCACGAGCCAGCACGAGGCGGCCATTGGACGTGTAGCCGGTTGCCGTCTTGGTGACGGTGCCGTCGACGTAGAAGTCGGCGCGCAGCGACGTAGCGAGCAAGCGCGAAGTGATCGCGTCCGGCATGCTGTCGCACGGAAACCCCGAGGCCTCGAGATTGGCGCAGATGGTCGGCTTGGGGATGACGTACATCTGCTTGATCGGGATATCGGACTGGAGCCTCGTGCGAATGTTCTCGCCGAGCTGCGGGCCTGCGCCCTTTTCGGGCGAACGGAATGCCACAACCAGCGCGCGCGGAGTTTCGTCCGGCAGGACTTCCGTTTTTCGAGCCTGCGCATCCAGACGCGCTGGGGCGCTGGCCATCATGGACAGGGCGATGACACCCAACATGAGCTTCGACTGACGAGTCATTCTCATCTAGATCCTTACCTCCAATGCGGTAAACAGATATACCCCGACGTGAACCTGCGGGGTCCGCCAAAAACTCGATGGGCGAAGAGGGACTCGAACCCCCGACATCCTGCGTGTAAGGCAGGCGCTCTAACCAACTGAGCTATTCGCCCCGGACCTCCGCAAACGCTGCAAACGCTGTAGAGCACCGCCAACGCGCACGGCACGCCATCGCGATGCTGCCGCGCGCTCGTGGCGACATGGAGCGACGATCTTACTTCAGGATGGCGATTGGCACCAGCACGCAATAACCGAGCACAAGCAGGATCGGGGCGATCGTTTCGCCTCCGCGGATTAGATCCGCGTACCCGGCGGCCAGCGCGAGCAACGCGAGTCCCCACCAGAGGTAAGGACGCGCGCGAGATGTGACGTTGGATTCCTCAGGGGGCATTCGGTGTAGTGTAGGGTGACTGCAACATGGTGTCAAGAAAGTGGTGCCGTTTAGTCGCTCTCCGTAGAGCCATCACGACCCGACCGCTCAGGTGGCGCCCCGGGTGCCGTGAGCGCTGCCGAAAGGAGCGCATCGAGCGCGCTCGTTCGTGCGGCGCGCTCGCTCTCCTCTTCGGCCGCGCGCAAGACGGTCATCCGGCGCGCGTCGCGACGACGCCGCGTCCAGAGCAGCGGCACGAGCAGAAAGCCGAGCAGCAGGGCCAGAAGCGAGAGATTGGCGAGCACCGCCAGGACGCCGTAGCGCCGCATGGTTCGCGCGCGCCAGTCGATCTCGAAGCCGCTCTTCGTGATCCCGAACGCCTTCCGCATTGCCACATCCATCGAGCCGCTCTCCTTCCAGTACGCGAAAAAGAGGGAGAGACCGCGGCGCGGGTCGAGCGCCGCCATGTCGTTCACCGCACGATAGGCGAGCGCGTACGCGCCGGACGCGCGCGATGCGCCACCGTGAAAGCCATCCTCGAGCGAATCCAGCGACGCGGGGATTCCGTGCAACACGAGTCCGATGTTCGCCGAGAGCACTTCGTCGCGCGACCACTCGCCCGCTGCATATCCCGCGTACCCCTCGTCGAACCAACGCGGTGGAAGAGTTCCGAGCTGCTCGTGCAGCGCGAGGTGCGCAAGCTCGTGGCGCAGCACGGAGCGCGGATCGCCGGCATCCGAGCCGGCGCCGCTCCCCTGCATCACGATGCGATGCTGATCGGGAATCGCGATCGCGGCACCCCAGTCGGGCGCGCCGGCGCCGGTCCACTCGCGGAAGCGGCGCGCATCCGGCGCGATCGCCACGAGCGCACGCTCGCGCGGGCGCGGTAGTCCGGGGAAGCTGTCGTTGCGCTGCGCCTCGGCCAGCAGCGTGCGCGCGAGCGGAAGATCGGCGGGAAAAGCGACGAACGTGAAGCGGCCGCCGTCGAGCCGCTGCGCCTCGGCGAGTTGTGCCGCGAGTTGTGCCGCGACTTGTGCGCTGGCATCTCCTGCCGTTGCCGCGCCGAGCAGCGCGAGCGATGTCCCGAGCGCGAGTCGCGCTAGGCGTTTCGAGCGGGAGCCCCACCCTCTTCGACGTGCTTCAGCATCTCCCCGCAACGCTTGCCCCATGGATTGAACTTGTTGGCGGCGAGCCCGTCACGCCACACTTGCTTCGCTTCCTCGCGCTTGCCATCGAACCAGAGCGAGCGTCCCAGCTCGTAGTAGGCCTCGATGAGATTCGGGCCAAGCGCGAGCGTCTTGCGGAAGAAGGTCTGCGCGTCCTCGTACATCTCGCGCTCGCCGTACACGAGTCCGAGATAGAAGTGCGCGTATAACGTCGCTTTGCGGTCGTTGTCCAGCCGTATCGCCTTGGAGAGATGCTCGATCGCCTCGCCGAAGATGCGCTTCTTGAGGCAGATGTAGCCGAGGTTGATGCGCGCGAGCGAATTCGTCGGCTGGCGCATCAGCACCTTCTGGAAGTTGAGCAGTGCCTCGTCGTACTTCTCCTGGAGCATCTGCGCCCATCCCAGCAGCGACTCCGTCTGCGGATCATTCGGCGAGAGCTCGAGTGCGCGCTTGAGCGCCCGCTCCGCCCCCTCGTGATCGCCGAGCGAGATAAGGCTCCATCCCTTCTCGACGAATGTGGACGCGCCGATGTGATCGGCCACCATCACCGGCCGATCGGTGCCGAACTCCGGTGCGATCGACGGCGCGGAGCTCTGCTGCACCTGCTTCCACTTCTCGACGAGCTTCTTGATGTCCTCGCGCAGCGCGCCGAGCTGGGTGAGCTCGAGCTCGACCTGCTTGAAGAGCGCGATGATCTCGCCCTTGATCTCGTCGCGCTCAGTGGCCGCGGTGGCGGCCTCGAGACGCGCCTCGATGGCGGCATAGCGCGCGCGGAACGTCGCGACGTCGGTCTCAGCCATGCGACGCCGTAGTCTGGGTCAGTTCGAGGAGCTCGGAGGAAGTAAGTACGCGTGCCACGTCGAGAAAGATGATGACCGAACCCTCACCGAATACGAGGCCTCGCAGATAATCGGCTTGCAGCCCGCGAAAGAGCGGTGGAGGTGCTTCGATGTCCCCCGGCGCGACGGACATCACTTCGTGTACCGAATCCACCGTCACACCGAGGAGATCGTCGCCGATCGCAACCACCAGAATGCGATGGTCGGGGCGCGGAGACAAGCGCGCCATGCCGAAGCGCGTGCGCAGATCGATGAGCGGGACGACGCGACCGCCGTGCTCGATGACGCCGTCGATCCACGCCGGAAGGTTCGGCAGGAGCGCGGGCGCCGTGTAGCGCAGCACGCGCTCGACGGCAAAGATATCGACGGCGAACTGATCGTCGCCCAGGCGAAAGGTGACGAGCTGCTGCGGCGCGACGGCGGCGGTCATGCGCGCTCCGGCAGTGCGCGCACGCCGATCCGTACGACCGCACTCGCGTCGAGCACCGCGACGAGGCGCGAGGCCGCCTGCACGACGCCACGGACGACTCCGTCGCCGCGCATCGAATCCATCGGCCGCTGCATCGTCGTCAGATCCGCCATGATCACATCCTCGACTTCATCGACTACCAGCCCAACCTGCCGAGCGCCATCGCGCACGATCACGAGTACTTCGTCCCCCGCACCGCGCCCCTCGACCTCGAGAATTCGGCTTGCGGCGAAGACCGGAATCGCAGCGCCGCGGTCCGTCAGCATGCCGAGCAGCGATGCGGGTGCGTCGGGGAGCGGCGCGAGCGCGGGGAGCTCGAGCGCCTCTACCGCTGCCGTGAGCTCGAGCGCGAAGAATTCGGCGCCCTGGCGCAGCAGGAGCAGCTCGGTGAGGATCGCGGTAGCGTTCATAGGGCGCTCCCACCCCCGTAAATGGACCTGTCGCCTTGGCCTCCGGTCACATCGGCGCCGGCACGTACGAGGGTGGCGAGCGCCGGGGCAATCGATGCCAGGGGGAGCACCATCGTGGCGCCCCCCGCAATGGCCGCCGCCTGGGGCATGCCGAAGATGATCGAGCTCTCGCGGTCCTGTGCGATGCCGGTGCCCCCTGCATCCCGCATCGCGCGCAGCCCCGCCGCGCCGTCCCGCCCCATCCCCGTGAGCACGACGCCGATCGCCGCCGGCCCCGCCGATTCCGCCACCGAACGGAAGAGTGGATCCGCGGATGGACGCACACCCCACACGGGCGGCGAATCGTCGAGCATGATGACGAGCGCGCGCCCGATGCGCTGCACCCGCATGTGCAGCCCGCCGGGCGCGATGTAGACGTGCGCCGGCTCGATGGCCTCCCCATGCTGCGCCTCCCGCACCGCCAACGCGCTCAGCGAATCGAGGCGTTCGGCCAGTGTCTTCGTGAAGCCGGGTGGCATGTGCTGCACGATCAGGACCGAGGCCTCGAGCTGTGCGGGAAGCGCGGGAACGAGCTCCGCCAACGCGCGTGGGCCTCCGGTAGACGCGGCGATGGCGATCACGAAGCGCGCGGGCGCCCCACTTGCGTGCGCCGCCGATGGCTGGTGCGACGATGCGAGCGCCGTGTCGTGCACGCTCGCGAGATTCACCTGCGCCGCGGCGCGGAGGGCGATGAGCAGCTCGTCGCGAATCGTGATGAGATCGAGGCTGATCGGCCCCGACGGCTTGCGCACGAACTCCACCGCGCCGCGCTCGAGCGCGCGCAGCGCCAGCTCGTCGCCGGCGCCCGACGCGGCGGTGAGCATGACAACGGGGCGCGGCGCCTCACGCATGATGCGCTCGAGGGCGCCGATGCCGTCGAGCTCGGGCATCTCGATGTCGAGCGTCACGATGTCCGGTTGCAGCGACTGCACCTTCTGCAGCGCGTCGATGCCGTGACGCGCGGTGCCGATCACATGGAATTCATCGGATCCCTCGATGAGCTCCGAGACCAGCTTGCGCATGAAGGCGCTGTCGTCGACGACGAGCACCGTTGGAAGGCGGCTAGAGGACGACACAGCCCTTCCCCATCGACTTCACCTCGAAGCGCCCATCGCATCCGTGCAGAAAGACACTACGACCGTGTCCGCCACCCACATCCTCGCCCAGCACGCGAATGCCATGGCTCGCGAGCGCGATGCGCGTCGCGATGAGATTGCGCTCGCCGATCGCGGGCCCGCCTTGCGTCAGGAGGGAGGTGAACATGCTGGCGCCGCCGGCGAGCTTGGCGACGATGTACACATCCTTGGCGCCGAGCGTACGCATGCGCTCGAGCAGCAGCGGCACCGCGGTCGCCGCGAACTTCGCGCGATTGTCACGGTCGCGCCCGAGCGCTTCGCTCGGCAGCAGGATGTGCGCGAGTCCCGCCACGTGCGCGCGCGAGTCGTAGAGGGCGATGGCGATGCACGAGCCCAGCCCAAGGGTGGAGAGCAGCACGTCTCCCTGCCCGACCGCGGCATCCGCGACACGCACGCTGATCTCCTTCACAGGCGCCGGAAGAGCCGCTCGCGCGAGTCCACCGGCGCGAAGAGGGTGCGTGCGGGACCGAAGAGCGTCTCCACGCGGCCGAGCACGAGGAAGCCACCGGGGAGCAGCGCGGCTGCGAATTTCTCGAAGAGCACTTCCTGCGTGGCGCGATCGAAATAGATGACGACGTTGCGACAGCAGATCAGATGCTGCGGCTCGGGGAACGGCTCGAGCAGCAGGTCGAGGCGACGGAACTGCACGCGCGCGCGCACGTCCGCGGGTATGCGATACGGTGGCTGCATGGAGAAATACAGCTGACGAAGCTCCGCAGGGGTGTCCGAGAGCGTCGGCTCGAGATACACCGCGCGCTCGGCCGCGGCCAGGCTCGCGCGGTCGACGTCGGTGCCGAGCACCTCGACGCGCTCGAAGCGACGTCCTTCCGCGGTAGCGTAGCGGTGCATCAGAATCGCGAGCGAGTAGGCCTCTTCTCCCGATGCGCATCCCGCGCTCCAAAGACGCAGTTGCGGCTCGACGCGCGAGTACAACGCGGGGACGAGCTCGCGGGCGACCGCAGCGAAGGTTTCGGGGTTGCGGAAAAACTTCGTGACGTTGATGGTGAGTGCGTCGAGGAGGAGCTCGTACTCGTGCGCATCGCGATCGAGCACGTGGCCGTAGTCCTCGAACGTGTGCACCCCGCGCGCGCGCATGCGAACAGCGATGCGGCGGCGCACACACTTCTCCTTGTAGCTCGCGCAGCCGAAGCCGCGCTCCCGGGTGATCTTTCCCGTGAGGGCGAGGAAGCCATCGTCTTCGAGTGAGACGTCGCTCATGATGCGCCGGAGCGCGCCAGCTCGAGATCCGTGCGCAGAATCTCGTTTTCGGGGTTCAGCGCGAGCGAGCGCTCCCAGTACGCGAGCGCCTGCTCCTTCTCCTGCCACTTGAAGCGGATGTTGCCTAGCTTGAAATAGACGTCGTCGCCGAGCGCGGGGTTGATCTTGATCGCGCGCTGATACTGATCGAGCGCCTCCTCGTACCGCAGCGCGCGATAGAAGTAGTCGCCGAGATTCTTGTGCAGCTGCGGGATCGTGCTCCCGTCGACCATCGCCGCCTCGGCCGCGAGCGCCGCGGCGGAATAGTCGCCACGCCGCTCGTGCACCGCGGCGAGCGTGTTGCCGAGCACCGCGGCCTGCGGATGTACCTTCACCCCCTCGGTGATGAGCTCGAGCGCGCGATCGAGATCGCCCGCGAGGCCGGCCGCAAGCGACGCGTAGTGGAACCACGCGGGCGACGGGAGCCGCTTGCCGAGCAGCGCGCGCGCCGAGGCGAACGATGCGTTGGCTTCGTCGACCTCGCCGCTGCGGAGCGCGAGCACACCGAACGACGTACGGATGCGCGGATCGTCGCCGCCACCGCGTGCGATCGCCTCGTGCAGCATCTCGCGCGCCTCGTCAAGATTGCCGAGTCGCTCGAGCGCGTAGGCGAGGTTGTGGAAGAGCGACGGACGCGCCGTCGGCTGTGCGGCCGCCTCGCGCAGGGTGAGCACCGCCTCGGACCAGCGCCCGTCGCGCATCGAGACGAGGCTGAGGAAGAAGCGCGCCTGCACATCGCTGTCGTGCAGTTCGATCACACGGCGGAACTCGCGTGTCGCCTCCTCGAACATCGCGGTGCGGTAGAAGGCGACGCCGAGGTTGCGATGCTCCTCCACGCGCGCCTCGCGCACGATGTCATCCTGCGGGCGTGACTTGCCGACGCGCTGGATGAAGCCCGCCGTCGCGAGGCCGTAGAGCGCCTTCCCGACTTCGAAGTCGCCGAGTCCGGAGGCCTCGATGAGCGCGGTGACGTCGCGCCGCCCGTCGATCAGCGGTGTGAGAAGGTGCTGCGCCGGTGTGAGCTGCGCTTCACTCGCGGCAAGTCGTCCGGCGTCGAGCTCGAAGATGAGATCGAAGCTCGGCACCTTCTTCTCGATCAGGCTCCATTCGTCGACGCGGCGCGCGCCCTCGAGCAGCAGCGACTCGGGGTTGATCGAGACGAGAACATCGTGATCGTCGGGGCGCATGTCCGCCTCGAAGCTGAACGTCCCCTGCATCCAGGTGAAGAGATAGTAAACGGCCTCCTCGATCTGCACGCGGATGTAGCGATGCAGCTCTTCCCGAGTGAGGATGTGCTGTTCGATCAGGATCTCGCCGAGGCGCTTGTTGCGCTGCTGCGTCGCCTGCGCATCGATCGCGGCGTCGAGCTCGCGCTGCGTGATGACGTTGTTCTTCACCAGCGTATCGCCGAGCCGGTCGCGCCGGTTGACGATGGACGCGTAGGAGATGCGACCGCGGTCGAAGTAGATGTAGCCGAAGTTGTTGCGGTCGGTGACGGAGAGACAGCCGGTCTTCTGTCCCATCGCCAGCAGCTGCAGCACGTCCGGCAGACTCGCTTCGCGGAGACTCCCCTTGATCGCCACTTAGCGGAACTCCTCGATCGCGCGGCCTGTGACATCCGGCCAGTCCCAGAGGATCTTCTCCTCGTCGAGGAAGAACGGATCCGCATCGCGGCCGTTCGACTGCTTCGATGGCGCCGGCGCCGTGGCACCGCCCTCCAGCTCCTTGCGCGCGAACGAGGCGTTGAGCGGAACGCCCACGACATCGGCGGCCTTCATCAGTCGGTCGATGATGCCGCGCATCTCGGCCACACTCGCCACGGAGCGCGACGCCAGGAAGTCGATGAGCGGCCGGTCGAGCCGCTCGCCCACATCCGCGAGATAGCGCGCGTAGAGCTTCTCGCGCAGCGCATGGTCCGGCGGCTGAATTTCAACCACGAGCCCGCCCTCGAAGCGCGAGCGAAGCCGCTCCTCGAGTCCTTCGATCGCCTTCGGCGCGTGCACGCTCGCGAAGACGATCTGCCGACCGTTAGAGAACAGGCTGTTGAAGATGTGAAAGAGCTCCTCCTGCGAGCGCTCCTTCCCTGCGCACTTGTCGACGTCGTCGAGGATGAGCGCGTCGACCACGCGATAGCGCGCACGCCACTTCTCGATCTGCTCCTCCTGGAGCGCGGCGATCAGCTCGTCGATGAACTGCGAGGCGTTCACCACCGCGACGGTGAACGCGCCGCCGCTCTGTGCAATGAGCTCGTTGCCGAGCGCGTTGAGGAGATGCGTCTTCCCGACGCCCGGAGGACCATACACGAAGAGCGGATTGTACTTCTTCCCCGGCTCGTCGATGATCGTGTCGACCGCGTGCACCGCGAGCTGGTTCGACGCCCCGACCTCGAGCTCCGATCGAGTCAGCGCGGGATCCG
Organism: Gemmatimonadota bacterium; assembly: GCA_030854615.1. Classification (GTDB taxonomy): domain Bacteria; phylum Gemmatimonadota; class Gemmatimonadetes; order Gemmatimonadales; family Gemmatimonadaceae; genus FEN-1250. Next base: position 14,759 of record JALYSW010000382.1, on the reverse strand, counting down.
GTCCGGGCGGCGGCTCCGCGCCGCCGACGATTCGTGCCAGCAGGAGCTCCGCCTCGCCCACGCGCTCCGGATCCTTGAACAGCTCACTCGCCGCGAGCCCCGTGTCGATCTTCGATGCTTCCGCCTCGAGCTCGCGCAGCCGCCGGATCGATGCTTCGTAGCGCGAGAGCAGCATGTCGACGTCGGGCTCCTCCGTCGCCTCGAGCGTGCGTTCGAGCACGAGCGTGACGTAGCCGAGCTGGTGCCAATACGTCATCGCCTCGACGACGCGCACGCGCCAGCTGTCGATGTGCTGCGAGACGACCTCGCTCAGATCGGACAGGAAGCTCGCGAACTCCTGCCCGCGCGCCAGCGACGGCACGAGCAGCGGCGTGTCCGGTTTCTCGCCGAGCAGCTCGCGCACGCTGCGAGCGGTCACCGGCGCCTCCTCGAGCGTCTGGCAGGCGATCAGCCGATTGAGCGCGCCCTGCAGCTCGCGCACGTTCGTGAAGTTGATGCGCGCAACCTCATCCAGCACCCCCACCTCAAAGACGACGCCGCGCTCCTCGCATTTGCTGCGGAGGATCGCCACACGTGTCTCGTAATCCGGGGTGCCGACGTCGACGACGAGTCCGCCCGTCAGCCGCGTGATCAGCCGCTCATCGAGGTCGGCGATCTCCGACGGCGGACGGTCGCTCGTGAGCACCACCTGCTTCCCCGCGCGCTGCAGCGTGTTGAAGAGGCGGAGCATCTCGCTCTGCGTTTCCTTGCGGCCGGCGAGGAACTGCACGTCATCGAGGAGCAGCATGTCCACCATGTGGAACCGCTGCTTGAACAGCTCCATCGCGCTGTCGCCGATCGCGTGGTTGAGCTCCTCGATGAACTCCTCGAGGGTCACGTACTCCACGGTGATCTGTGGATTGAGTGAGCGTGCGAGGTGGCCGATCGCGAGCATGAGATGCGTTTTGCCGAGCCCGGAGCTGCTATAGATGAACAGCGGGTTGTACGAGGTACCGGGGGACTGCCCCACCGCTCGCGCCGCGGAAACGGCGAGCCGGTTGGCGCCCCCCACGATGTAATTCTCGAAGCGGTACCGCGGATCGAGATCCACCGTCAGCGGCCTCCCGCGGCCGCGGTAGCCGGTGGCGTGCTCGTGCCCGCGCTCAGGCGGCGCAACACCAGTCCCGCGATTCCGCGCAGCGTCTCGAACACGCCGGTGCCGTGCAGCGCATCCGCCGCGAACGATGGAACCTCGCGAAAGTTCAGCGCATCCTCGAGCTCCGGCACGCTCGAGATCAGCGACTTTGGGAGATCCTGCTTGTTGTACTGGATCACGAGCGGCATGGAGCGCACATCGATGTCGTGTTCCGCCAGATTCGCATGAAGGTCCTGCATGCTCTCGATATTCTCGGCAAGCTGCCGCGCCTGGCTGTCGGCGACGAAGACCACGCCGTCGACGCCATGGAGCACGAGCTTCCGCGTCGCCTGGTAGTACACCTGGCCGGGGACGGTGTAGAGCTGGAAGCGCGTCGAGAAGCCCGAGATCGTGCCCAGGTCGAGCGGCAGAAAATCGAAGAAGAGCGTGCGATCCGTTTGCGTCGCGAGGGAGACCATCTGCCCTTTACGGTCTCCCGGCACCTGTTCGTAAATATAATGCAGATTCGTCGTCTTCCCGGACCGTCCCGGGCCGTAGTAGACGATCTTGCAGGTGATCTCACGGGTGGCGTAGTTGACCAGAGACACGGCGCGTCAGGCGAGGGGGATGGACGACTCGCTGCCGTCCCCACCGCGCAGGGCGCGGCCGAACAGAATGGCGAGGTTGCGATTCAGATCGTGCTCGAGCGATGCGGCGGAGATCGGCGTCTGCGGCACCGCAGGCGGCTGCGCGTGCTCGAGCAGCGCGCACAACTCCTGAAAATAGATGCGAACCAGCCCAAGTGAGCTTTCCGCATCGAAAACGGTGAGAAAAACGAAGCGGTGACGGGTGGTTGGTACGTCGCCGATGAAGATCTGCCTGTCCTTCCCCGCATGATACATCTCGCGGAAGGGCTTCCCATCCAGCTCCCTACCCAGCTCCCCCGCGGAGGCATGAATGGCGGCCGCGAGCGCGCACGCGGCCATGACGTCGACGGCGCGTGTGAAGCCGAACTGCCCCATCACCTGGCCATTGGGGTGCAGCAGGAGCGCGAAGAGCGCCCTCGCGTCATCGACGAAGGTCTGGAGCGGAGCCTCGATCCAGGGCTCCGCGACATGGGTTCTCACGCGAGCACGCTTACCGACTCGAGCATCGCGCCGCGAATACGCCCGATGTGCGCGCGCGGCTCCGCCAGCGTCACCAGCACGAGCCCGTCGCGGCCGATCGCACAGACGTGTCCGCGCTCCGCCTCGAGCTGCAGAAAGCCGATTGCGCTCAGCCCCGCCGCAGCGGAGGTGAGACGCGCCTTCCGGTAGAGCGCAGCCGCGAGCGCTGCGACGACGTTCGCCTGGATTCCCACCTGCACGTTGGAGTCGACGATGATTCCGTCCGCCTCTCCCACAACGAGACAGCCGAGCACTCCCCGCTGACGGATGAGCAGCGAGAGCACGCTTTCGAACGGTGTCGTGCTCATGCGACCTCCTCGAGCCAGCTGGTGGCACGTTGCACGCATCGGTCCAGCACGCGCCGCACGAAGCCGAGCGGCACCGATCGTCCCGCAGCGACGAGCACCATCGACTCGTCGATCGCCGGCGCGAGCGCGACCGTCGCGAGATCGGTCTCGTACACTACCGCCTTCCACGCGCCGAGATCGAGATGGCGGACCGCACGCAGCGCCTCGTCGCGCACGCCGGTCAGCGCCGCACCGACTTCCTGCGACACATCCGCTCCGTCGGCGGTGACGTACAACCCCGCCGCCACGAGCCCGTCGGCGTTGAGCAGGAGCGCCGTATGCTCGCCCTCGCCGAGGATGTCGGCGAAGAGCAGCCGCGCCTCTTCCTCCACTCGACGCTGCGCCGCGAGGAGCTCGGCGTGCCCCGGCACGCCGCCGTTGCCGGTGCCGGCGACGTGCGCGTAGCGCAACAGCCGTCGCACCATGCGCAGGGCGGTCGCGATCGACGAGTCGCCGCGATCGTGCGTCGCCGCCTGGCTGAGATGCTGCTCGGCCTCCGCCAGCTTCCCCTGCTTGAACAGGACGTATCCCATCCCCTTCCGTGCACCGACATGACTCGGCGCGAGTCGGAGCACCATGTCCCACTCGTCGAAGGCTTCCTGCAGCTCGCCGCGATCGACGCGGATGCGCGCGAGCAGATCGTGCGCATCCGCGTTGTGCGCGTGCCGCTCCAGACCGCGGTGCGCGACCTTGAGCCCCAGATCGAGCTGCCCGGCGCGGCGCAGCGCCTCGCCGAGCTGCATGAACACGAGGCTCGACGGATCGCGCGCGAGTTCCTCACTCAGCCTTCTGATCTCATCAGACATCGATGTGCTCCTGCAGCAGGCAGCGAAGGCGGCTCGCCGCATCGCGTGCCGCTCGAATTCGTTGTGCGTCGGGACTTCCGGGATTGAGGCGCAGCGAGCGCTCCCACGAGGCGAGCGCGTCGAGATAGTCTCCCGCCCACGCGGCGCAGTAGCCGCTCTCCGCGTGCAGCTCGGCGTTCAGCGGATCGGCCTCGATGCCGCGAGCGAGGGCGATCGCCGCGTCGTCCTGGCGGCCGAGCCGGTTGAGCACGCGCGCGTGCAACAGGTGCCCTTCGGCGAGCGCCGGAGTTTCCGCCATGATGCGCTCGCAGATCGCGAGCGCGACTTGCGGCTCGCCGGAGTGGAGCGCGGAGGCAGCAGCTTCGAGCGGCGCAACGGTCGTCGGAGATGCCGGCGTCGCACCGACGCCCGGTGCTTCCGACGGATGCACGCCGTTGCGCAACTCGACGATTCCCGTGGAGAGCAGCCCGTACGCGACGCGCGCGACGTCGAACTCGCTCTGCGCGAGTAGCGTCGCGATCGCGCGCAGATCGCGCGAGCCATCGATTTCGGCCAGCACCTCCCACTCACGCGGACGCAGGTCGAGAAAGCCGGGATGATCGTCCGCGACGGGGGCGAGCACGGGGATGACGCCGAGGTGCGCGACCTTCCCCTCGATACGCGACCATTCGTCGATGCGGCGCGCGGCTTCCATCAACAGCGATTCCGTCGAGATGCGAATGTTCGCCTCGGCCGGCGCGTTGCTCACTTCCTGCTCCTCGAAGGAGAAGAAGCCCTCGCGCCAGGACATGAGCTCGAAGACGACTTCCTCCACCTGAAAGCGCACCTGGCGCTCGAGCTCCTTGCTCGTGAGCGAACCGCTCTCGACGAGCAGCTCTCCGAGCATCCGGCGCGACTGCAGCGAGCGCTGCGCGTCGCGCGCGCGCGCGAGGTCCGCCTCCGTGATTTTCCCGCTCCGGAGCAGCAGCTCGCCGAGCGGATGCGGGTTGCTGCGGATCGCCGCGAACACCACCGCGCCGTGGTCGAAGTAGACGGTCCCCTGGTTGTCGCGCAGCACCGATGTGACCGTGAGCGCGCCGGTCTTTCGGCTGAGGTCGAGCAGCTGAAAGACGTCGTGAATCCCGAGCTCGCGAAGCGGCCCCTCGATCGCCATTTATGCAACCTCCTGACGACTCTTGAAGATCCGGAGGAGGTCGGCGGCCGTACGCGACTCGCGGCGCGCGCGGCGCGCGTGGTCGCCATCCGGCTCGAGCTCGACGACGCGCTGCCACGTCGAGATCGCGTCGCGATAGCGGTGACGGTCGGCCAACAGCTGTCCCTTGAGGAAGAGCGCGAGCACGTGACGCGGGTCGAAGCGCAGCACGCGGTCGATCGAGATCGCGGCGTCGTCATGGCGATCGAGCTCGAGCAGCACTTCACTCAGCGAGAGCAGCGCATCGATGTTGTACGGATCACGGCGGAGCAACTCGACCAGTGGCGGCAGCGCCGCCTCGACGCGTCCGAAGCGGCGGCGCACGTTCGCGAGCGCGAGCATCGCTTCGACGTACGTCGGCACCGCCTCGAGCGCCGCAAGCAGCGACTCCTCCGCCTTCGCCGGCTCCCCGCGCTCGGCGAGCAGCCGCGCCAGCTCGTAGTGCACCACTGCGAAGTCGTGATCGAGATCGAGCGCGTTGCGGTACGCCGCGATCGCCCCGTCCACATCGCCAGCGAGCCGCGCGACATCGCCGAATTCCTTGAGGACGTCGGCGCGCGCAGGGGCGAGTCGCCGTGCACTGCGCAGCAGCTCGCGCGCCGCCGCCGGATCGCCAGCACGCGCGCGCGCCGCAGCGGTGAGCAGGAGCGCCTCCACCGATCCGCCATCGACGCCGAGCAGCGTCTCGGCCGTCGCGCGCGCCTCGACGACGCGATCCATGGCCAGCAGTGCGCGCGTCTCGCCGGCGAGCAGCCTTGCGTCGAGCGGAGCCGTCACGCGCGCGGTCCGATAGCGCTCGAGCGCCTCGCCGAAGAGCCCCTGCCGCATGAAGATGTCGCCGAGAATCGCGAACCCCTCCGCCGTCGGTGCGCCGCGCACGAGCGCGCGATTCGCCTCGACGACCGCGCGGTCAAGCATCCCCTTCGCGAGATAGTCGTGCGCGAGCACGAAGAACTGCTCCGGCGCCGCCGCGACCTCGGCCGACTTCCTCGGCTCGGGCTCCGGTGGCGTCTCCGGCGCGAGCTGCGTGAACAGCGAGTCCAGCAGCTGCGCGTCGAATGCGAAGCTCTCGACGCCCGCGGCCGTGTGCTCGCCCCCGCCAAGCTCCGGCGCGATCGAAAGATCCGGATCCTCGTACTCGACATCGATCGCGAGCTCGAACTTCTGCGGCGTGTAGTACGGGTCGAGCTCGAGCGCGCGCTTGGTCGCCCGCAGCGCACCCTCGAAGTCGCCGAGATTCGAGAGGGTGAAGCCGAGGTTGTAGTGCGCCTCCGCGAAGGTCGGGCGCGAGTGGATCGAGCGTCCGAACGCGTTGCGCGCATCCTCGAATTTCTTGAGCTCCGCCAACACGAGCCCGACGCCATTCCACGCCACGGCCTGCTCCGGCTCGAGCATCAGTACCTGCCGGTACGACTCGAGGCCGAGCTGCAGGCGCTTTCCGCGGAAGAGCAGCAGCGCGAGGTTGAGCCACGCTTTCACGAAGTTCGGCTGCGACGAGAGCGCCGCGCGGAACGAGTCCACCGCAGCCTCGGTCTCACCCGCGTGATACTGTGCCACGCCGAGGTTGTTGTGCGCGATCGCGTACGCCGGATCGATCTGGAGCGCGCGCCGGTAGCTCGCCGCGGCTGCGGCGTGCTGCCCCTGCTGATGGAGCGCCACACCGCGCTCGCACCAGAGTTTCGGCGAGTCCTTCTGCGCAAGCAGGATCTGATCGTACAGCTCGATGGCGGCCGCCGCATCCTTCTTCAGCAGATGGACCTCGGCCATTGCCTGGCGAACGAGATTCTCATCCTCGTTGCGGTCGAGCGCGAGGCGATACTCCTTGAGCGCCTCAGCGTAGTAGCCCTTCTGACGGAAGGCGAGCCCGAGGTTGTAGTGCGCGAGATGCCCGTCGGTCGAGAGCTCGAGCGCCGACGAGCGCCGCTCCTGCCGCTCGGGGACGAGCTCGTTGTAGCGCGCCGTGTTGTACCGATCGATCGAGAGATTCGCCTGCGCGCGCGAGAGCGACGGGTTGAGCTGGATCGCGCGCTTCGTGGACATGCGCGCCTCCTCGTGCCGGCCGAGATCTCCGAGGACGAATCCGATGAGATAGTGCGCATCGGCATTCTCGGGGGAGAGCTCGATCGACCGATGGAGCGCGGCGAGTGCCTGATCGTTCAGGCCGCGATTGTACAGCACCTCGCCGATGTACTGATGCACGAGCGGGCTCTTCTCGTCGAGTGCGAGCGCGCGGTCGAGCCAGCGCTGTGCCTTCTCGAGATCGCCATTCGCCTTCTCGGCGAGTCCGAGCTGCACGATCGCGCCGATGTCGTTCGGAGCGTACTGCAGGATCGCGTTGAACTCCGCCGCCGCCTCCTTCCCGTCGCCGATGGCGGCGTACGCGCGGCCGAGCTCCCAGCGCGCATCGCGATCATCGGGGTGCGCGCGAAGCCGGTCGCGCAGCTCGGCGACGCGACGATCGTAGTAGCCCGTGTGGAAGTACGCGACCTCCAGATTGCGCTGCGCCACCTGCATCTTCGGATCGATCTCGAGCGCGCGCGCGAATGCCGCAACCGCGTCCTCGTACATCCCCTTGTTGTAGTAGAGAACGCCGAGGTTGTTGTGCGCGCCCGCATCCGCGCCGTCGATGCGCCGAGCGAACGACCGTAGGATGTCGCGATCGCGCTCGGAGACGGGCGTCGTCGCCTTGCCGTTCTCGCTCACAGCAGTTTCACCGCTCGGAGAATGACCTGCAGCGATGCGGCATCGGGAAGGAGCAGGAAGAAGCCGCGCAGCTCCTCTCCCTCGCCCTGCAGGAAGAACTGCGTCTCCACCGCGACGACCATGTCGCGCTCCGTTCCGAACTGCAGGTACGCGGTGTTGAGCACGGCCGTCGACATGTCGATGGCGAGACTCGGCGGCGACGGAAGGAGCATGAGCCCCATGAACTCGCTGAGCGCGTTCATGTAAGCGCCGCTCAGGATGTTGCCAGCCTCCTTGATCGCCGACTGTTCGAGCTCGCCGAAGGTCCCATTCGCGACGGTGGGACGACGGAGCATCAGCTGCGCGAGGCGGACGGCAGTGGGATGCGGAAAGACGAGCAGGGTGCGCCCGGTGAGGTCGCCCATCATCTGCATGAGGACGGCGACGATCGGCTCTTCCTCCGGGAGGATGCGCGACGGGACGTCCTCGAGCGCGGCGATCGTGATCGTCGGGACGGTGATCATGATCGTGTCGCCGGTCATCTGCGAGAGCGCGGTCGCGGCATGTCCCGCGCCGATGTTTGCGGTCTCACGGAGCGCGTCCAGCTCCATCGTGTTGAGTTGCAGCAGGTCCGCCATCGCGCGCTCCCTAATGAAGACTGCTAACGTCGACGATCAGCGCGGGTGCGCCGTCGGCCAGAATCGTTGCGCCGCTGAACAACGTCAGCCCGTCGCGCACGCCGTCGTATCCCTTCACGACGATGTCCTGCTGCCCCGCAAACTCGTCGACGACGAGCCCCGTGCGCCGTCCCTCGCTCTCGATCACGATCACTTGCGTCGTTCCGTCCACGCTGACGAAGTGCGCATCGGGAAGTCCGACGAGCTCGCGGAAGTGAAGCAGCGGTACGACTTCGTCGCGCAACAGCATCACCTCGCGCCCCTGCACGCGCCGCCGCGCGTTCTGCGTGAGGTCGACGGTCTCGCGCACGTGCGTCATCGGCACCGCGTACATCTCGCCCTCGACGCGCGCCAGCAGCGCGCGCACGATCGCGAGGGTGACGGGGAGGCGCAGCGTCACCGTCGTGCCCTTCCCCGGCGCCGAGTGAATCTCGACCGCGCCGCCGAGCGCGCGCACGCGCGTGAGCACGACATCGATGCCTACGCCGCGCCCCGAGATGTCCGTCACCTTCTCGGCCGTGCTGAAGCCCGGGCGCCCAATGATGCGGATCAGCTCCTCGTCGGAGAGCACCTCGACGGTCGCATCGACGAGCCCCTGCGCGCGGGCGCGCGCGAGGACCTGCTCGCGATCGATGCCGCGACCGTCGTCGTGCACGCGCATCGTCACCATCTGCCGCTCGCGCTCGACGCTGAGCGTGAGCTGCCCGGCGCGCGGTTTGCCGGCGCGCTCGCGAGCGTCGGGGAGCTCGATCCCGTGATCCGCAGCGTTACGCAGCAGATGCACGATCGGCTCGCCGATCTCGTCGAGCATCGAGCGATCGAGCTCGATCTCGCGGCCGTTGAGTGTGAGCTCGATTTCCTTCTCGAGTGCGTGGGCTGCATCGCGCACGAGGCGCGGGAAGCGATCGAACACCTGGCCGACCGGCACCATCCGGCTTGCCATGATCTCATCGTGGAGATCGGTGATGAGCCGCGACGCCTGCGCGAGCGCCTCGTCGAGCGCGGGGTTGGCGATCTCGTGCGCCACGTCGTTGAGCCGGCCGCGCGCGACGAGCAGCTCGCCCGAGAGATTCGTGAGCCCGTCGAGGCGGCGCAGCTCCACGCGAATCGTGCGCGGCGCGCGCGAGATGCCGTTCGTGGCTCCGGACGGGATCGCGTACTCCTGCGTCGTCATCGGAAGGAGGGCACCCACGCGCGCGCCCACACGCGCGCCCGCGAATGCCTGGAGCCGAGCGAGCGCCGGCGCCGAGGCTTCCTCGGCCGATCCGCCCGCGACCTCGATCTCCACCGCGCGCTCGAGCGCGTCGACGGCGGCGAACAGGGTGTCCGTCACCGCGCGGTCGACCTCGATCTCGGCATGGCGCACGCGATCGAGCAGCGACTCGAGCTCGTGCGCGAGCGCCGTCACCGACGCATAGCCCATCGTCGCGCTCATCCCCTTCATCGAGTGCACCGCGCGGAAAACGGCGCTCACCGGCTCCGATGCCGATGGCGTACGCTCGAGGGCGAGCAGCTCCTCGTTGATCGTCGAGAGCTGCTCGCGGCTCTCGGACTGAAAGAGCGCGGCGTATTTCGCCAGATCCACGGTTATTGTCCCTCGCTCGGCTCGGGAGCGCTCAACCCAGCACGCGCTGCACGGCTTCCAGCACCCGGCTCGGCTGGAACGGCTTCACGACGAAGTCCTTCGCCCCCGCCTGAATCGCTTCGACCACGAGCGCCTGCTGTCCCATCGCGCTGCACATCAGGATTTTCGCATTCGCATCGAAGCTCGTGATCTCGCGCACGGCATCGATGCCACCCATGTCCGGCATCACGATGTCCATCGTCACCAGATCGGGACGCAGCGACTTGTAACGCTCGATCGCCTGCACCCCCGTCTCGGCCTGTCCGACGATCTCGTATCCCGACTCTTCCAGGATGTCGGAGATCATGGTGCGCATGAAGACTGCGTCGTCGCAGATCAGTACAGTGTGACTCACCCTGAGCCTCCGTTAAACGAGCAGGTGCGTGAGCAATCCGCGGATATCGAGCAGGAGCACGGTTTGGGAGTCGATCTCCCCCATGGCGTAGACGATTCCGCCGGGGAGAAGGTCGCCAATTGGGGTCTGCCAGCCGTCCGGGGGGACGGGCTGGACCTCGATGACCTCGTCCACGGCCACGCCAATGACCTTCCCCTCGTGCTCTACGAGCATGATGGGGCCGTCAGGACGGGCCGGACGGTCTGAGAGGCGGGCGACGAGGTCGACGACCGTGATGACCGTCCCCCGGACATTGATCAGCCCGCGGACGTAGGGCGGCGCGCCCGGAAGGCGCGTCGCGGGAGAGGGCGGAAGGATCTCCCGCACGATCTCCAGCTCGATGCCACCGATACGATCCGCCAGCCGAAAGAGGAGCAGCTGGCGGGGCGCTATGTCGGACGGTGTGTCAGGTAGTGAGGCGGTAGAAGCCAAGATCGTCCAGCGGATCCGGGTGCGCGAGCAACGCCTCCGACTCCGCGACCGCAGCGAGAGATCGCTGCAGCTCGGCCGGAAGGGGCGAGCGAAGCTCGACGGATTCGCCGGTGACCGGATGCGGGAAGATTAGCCACGCCGCGTGGAGGAAATGCCGGTGCTGCGGCAGCTCGACCAGCCGCCGCCCACCGCCCCCACCGTACATGTCATCACCCACCACGGGGTGTCCCACCGATGCGAGATGAATGCGAATCTGGTGCGTGCGCCCCGTGTGGAGGTGCGCGCGCAGCAAATCGACAGACTCGAACCGGGCCAGTCGCACGAAATCCGTCTTCGCCGCTCGTCCGCTAGTGACGATCGCCATGCGCTTTCGGTCTCGCGGATCGCGCGCGACCGGCTTGTCGACGGTGAGGCGGTCGCCGTTGATATGGCCCCACGACAGCGCGGCGTACCGGCGCACGACCCTCCGCGCCGCGAGATCGGCGCCGAGCTTCCGGAGCGCCACGTCCGTTTTCGCGACGAGCAGGAGCCCCGAGGTCTCCTTGTCGAGGCGGTGGACGATCCCCGCGCGATCCTCGCCGTTCTCGACGGAGAGCGCTCCGCCGCGTCCCTTGAGCGCGTTCACGAGGGTCCCGCTCCAGTGTCCCGGGGCCGGATGCACGACCATCCCCGCCGGTTTGTCGACCACCATCACGTACTCGTCCTCGAACACCACGGAGAGCGGGATGTCCTCGCCGATCACCTCGTGCGATGGCGCCGGCGGCATGACGACGACGATGCGGTCGCCCGCCTCGGGTCGATAGCTCGCCTTCTCGCGCTTATCGCTCACGGTCACGTTGCCGTTCGCGATGAGCGTTGCCGCCTGGGTGCGGGACGTGCCCAGCTCGCGCGCGAGGAGCAAGTCGAGACGCAGCTCGCTGTCGGCATCGAGGGTGATTTCGCGCGTGGCCGGTGACGTCATCCCGCTCGCGCCCGGCGTGTGCGCATCACGCGCTCGGTGACTCGGTCGCCGACTTCGGAATCGGCTCGACCACTTCTTCCTCGCCCCAGAGCGCCCACGCGAGCAGGAAGGCGCCGATGCTTACGGCCATGTCCGCGACATTGAACGTCGGCCAGCGCCAGTTACGGAAGCCGACGTCGAGAAAGTCGACGACGCCGATCGGCGAGCGCACGCGGTCGATGAGATTCCCGACCGCTCCGCCGCAGACGAGGCCGAGCGCGATGACGCGCAGGCGATCGCCCGGCGCGGTCGTGCGATAGAGCTTCGAAAGCACGAAGAGCGCGACGACCGTGAGCAGCAGGAAGATCTGACGCGAGTAAGGTCCGGCGCTCACGCCGAAGGCGGCGCCGGGATTGTGTACGAGCGTCAGGCGCGCCCATTCGCCGAACACCTCGCGCGGCACGTACTGCGGCACCAGCATCGCCTGCGCCATCGCCTTCGTCGCGAAATCCACGATCACGACGAAGATGATGATCGACCAGAAGGTGGCCGCGTCGGACTTATTTCTTTGCATCTTCTTCGCGCTGCTTGCACGTGAAGCACAGGCGCGCATGAGGGAGTGCATCGAGGCGGTCGAAGTCGATCTCCTCGTGGCAGCTGAGGCAGCGACCGAACGTCTGCGGCGACCGGTACAGCCGGCGCAGCGCCTCATCGATGTGCCAGAGGAACCGTCCCTCCGAGCTCGCGAACAAAAACGCCTTCTCGCGCTCCATCGCGTCGGTGCCCTGGTCCGCCATGTGGAACGAGTACGAGCTCAGATTCCCGTCGGCGCTCTGCAGCGTGGCGCCGAACGCCTCGCCATAGCTCCCGAGCTCCTTCACGACGCGCTTCCGCTCATCGAGCAGGCGCTTTTCGAAATGCGCCAACGTCTTCTTGGCCATCGGCTTCACTTTCTTAGCGCCTGTCGAGGACGGCATCGCTAATTCACTCTCGTCAAGGCAATGCGGACCGTCTCGGCGTCGAGCTCGATGGTCTGCACTGCGTCATGTGTCTCTCCGGTTCCACCTGCCACGGTGATTCCGTTCGCGAGCACTTCGCCCGCGATGTACGACTCGTATTCCCGCACGACCGCGGCGAGCTCCGGACCGCCATTTAGATCGACTCGCACCCTGTCGCTCACCGCGAACTTCGCAGCCTTCCGCATCTGCTGGATCTTGCTCACCAGCTCCCGCGCCGCACCCTCGCGACGTAACTCCGGCGTGATCGTCGGATCGAGCGCGGCGAACAACCCGTTCTCTTCCCGTACGAGCAAACTTCCCGCGGCGTGTCGCACGATCGTCACGTCTTCGCCGAGAAGTGGAAACGCCTCGCCGTCGACCGTCACGTTCACCGTCTCGCCGCGCTCGAACGCCAGGAGTTGGTCGCTCGCGAGCGCCTCCACGGCCTTCGCCGCATCGGGCGTCTTCTTGCCGAACCGCTTGCCCAACGATCGAAAATTCGCCTTGCCAACGAGCGTTGCCAACGCGCTTCCGCTATCGGCAAATTCTACGGTTTTAACGTTGAGCTCGCTTGCCAGCAACGGCAGTAATTCGTCGAGCTCCGCAGCCTTGAAATCTGGCACGACACACACCAGCCGGGAAAGCGGCTGACGCACCTTGATCTCCTTCTCCTCGCGGGCTGCACGGCCGAGCCTTGCCAGCGCCCGCACCCGGCTCATCGCCCGCTCCAGCACTTCGTCTTCCCCTTCATTCGTACCCAGCGCACGCCGAAATGGTGCGAGGTGCACGGAGCCGCCGGTGAGTTCGCGATGGATCCAGTCGCTCACGAACGGCGCGAACGGCGCCAGCAGCCGCGTCACGACGACGAGCACTTCGTGCAGCGTCGCGAAGGCCGCGCGGCTATCCGCCGTCCCGACCTCGTAGAAGCGCGCGCGATTGAGGCGCACGTACCAGTTCGAGACGTCGTCGACGACGAAGTCCATCAACACGCGCGCCGCGGCCGTCGCGTCGAAGCCCTGCAACCGCTCGTCGATCTCGCGCTCGACCGTCGCGAGCCGCGACATCATCCAGCGGTCGACCACCGGCCTGTCCGTCAACGCCGGATCCGCCGCACTCGGCGACCACCCGAAGTTCGCGTACTGCGCGAAGATCCCGCTGTACACGTTCTTGAGCGTGAGAAAGAAGCGCCCCGCGAGCTCGCGGATCATGCTCTCGTCGAAGCGGCGCGGCACCCACACCTGGCTCGACGCGATGAGAAAGAGCCGTACCGCATCGGCGCCGTGTCGTGGCACCACTTCCCACGGGCTTACGACGTTCCCGATGTGCTTCGACATCTTGGCGCCCTTCTCGTCGAGCACCATGTCGTTGACGACGACCGCGCGATAGGGCGCGGCCTGATCGTCGCCGTTGTTCGGGAGTGCATCGCCGAGCCCGGTCGCAATGGCGAGCAGCGAGTAGAACCATCCGCGCGTCTGGTCCACGCCCTCCGCGATGAAGCCCGCGGGGTAGCGTTTCTCGAGCATCGCCTTGTTCTCGAACGGATAGTGCCACTGCGCGAACGGCATCGACCCGGAGTCATACCAGGTGTCGATGACCTCGGGCACGCGCTTCATCGTGCCGCCACATCCCGTGTGGTCACAGGAGATCGTGTACGCATCGATGAACGGCTTGTGCGGATCGAATCCTTCGGGCAGCGGCTTCCCCGTGCGCTCCGCGAGCTCGGCGTAGCTCCCGATCGCGATCGCGTGCGCGCTGTCGCGGTCGCACACCCAGATCGGCAGCGGCGTCCCCCAATAGCGATCGCGCGACAGCGCCCAGTCGACGTTGTTCTCGAGCCACTCGCCGAAACGTCCCGCGCCGACTTCGGGCGGATTCCAGTTCACGCGCGCGTTGCGCGCCATCATTCGGTGCTTGAACGACGTCGTGCTCACGAACCACGATTCGCGCGCATAGTAGAGCAGCGGCGTGCCGCAGCGCCAGCAGTGCGGATACGAGTGGATGAGCGTTCCCGCCTTCCACAGCACCCCGCGCTCCTCGAGCACCACGGTGATGGCGAGATCCGCCTTCTTCACGTGCATCCCCCCAACCACCGGCAACGATGCGGGGAACTCGCCGCGCCCGTTCACCGGCTGCAGAAACGCAAGCCCGTGCCGCTTCCCTGCCTGGTAGTCATCGGCGCCGAACGCCGGCGCCATGTGCACGACGCCGGTTCCATCGTCGGCACTCACGAAGTCCTCGACGACGATCACCTCGTGATTCGTCCCCGCGGGATATGGCAGCCAGTCGAGCGGACGCCGGTACATGAGCTTCGACAGCTCCGGTCCCGTCCACGCGCGCACGACGTCCCAGCGATCCGCATAGTCCTCGCCCAGCACCGCGCGCACGCG
>JALYSW010000341.1 GCA_030854615.1 Gemmatimonadota bacterium | reverse complement strand
GGCACCCGCCCACGAGCAAGGGAATCCGCACGCGCTTCTCCGACGATCTGCTCTGGCTCCCGTACATCACGGCGTTCTACATCGCGAGCACGGGCGATCGCTCGGTGCTCGAGGCATCGGCGCCGTTCGTCACGGGGCCACCGCTCGTGGGCGATGAGGACGAGCAGTTCATGACGCCGACCGATTCCGGGACAGCGGCGAGCGTGTACGAGCACTGCTGTCTGGCGATCGATCGCTCGCTCACCGCGGGCGTGCACGGCATTCCGCTGATGGGGAGCGGCGACTGGAACGACGGCATGAATCGCGTCGGACGCGAAGGAAAGGGCGAGAGCGTGTGGCTCGGCTTCTTCCTCTATTCGATTCTCTGCGACTTCATCCCGATCGCCGAGTCGCGTGGTGATACTGATCGCGCGCAGAAATACCTTGAATTCAAGATAAAGCTCGGCGAGGCGCTGAACGCGGCAGGATGGGACGGCGGCTGGTATCGTCGTGCTTTCTACGATGACGGCACGCCGCTGGGTACGGCAGCGGGCGACGAGTGCCGCATCGATGCGATCGCGCAGGCGTGGTCGGTGATCTCGGGTGGGGCGCCGGCGGATCGCGCGGAGACGGCGCTCGATGCGATGGAGGAGCATCTCGTCTCGGAGGGTGAGAAGCTCATCCGCCTGTTGACGCCGGCATTCGACAAGACGCCGCACGACCCCGGCTACATAAAGGGATATCTGCCGGGCGTTCGCGAGAACGGCGGACAGTATACGCACGGCGTGCTGTGGGGAGTGCGCGCGCTCGCGGAGATGGGGCGCACGGAGCGCGCGACGAAGCTGCTCGAAATGCTGAGCCCGATCTCGCACGGGCGCACGCCGGAGGAGGTCGACGTCTATCGCGTCGAGCCGTACGTAATCGCGGCGGATGTCTACGGTGTTGCGCCGCACGTCGGGCGCGGCGGATGGACCTGGTATACGGGCTCGGCCGGCTGGATGTACCGCGTCGCCCTCGAGTCCCTGCTCGGCCTTACTATAGTAGGGGGCGACCATCTGGAGCTGCGACCATGCGTGCCCGAGAGTTGGCCGGGGTTCAGCGTGCGCATGCGGCTGGCGGACAAGCGCACGCGCTACGAGATCGTGCTCATGCGCGCGGCGAGCGGCGTGGGCGAGACGCAGGTGCACGTCGACGGCGAGCCAGTGGGTGATGCGGTGCGAGACGGGGCGGCAAGCATCGCGCTCGTGCGCGACGGCGGCGTGCATCTCGTCGAGATCGCGCTCGCCAACGATCTCACGCCGCGCTACCCGTCCGCGAGTATCGCTCCGTGAGTGCGAATGACTTCGGAGTAGAAGCGCGCGCTGGACTTCGGCGTGCGCTCGAGCGTGTCGAAGTCGACGTGCACGATGCCGAAGCGTTTGCCGTAGCCGTAGCTCCACTCGAAGTTGTCGAGCAGCGACCAAGCGAAGTAGCCGCGCAGATCGACGCCCGCGGCAATCGCATCGTGCGCGGCGCGCAGATGATCGCGGAAGTACCAGACGCGGAGCGGATCGTCGACGATTCCTTCGGTGACGTGCGGTGGATCGTCGAAGGCGGCGCCGTTCTCGGTGATGTACATCGGGCGGTTGCCGTAACGATCCTTGATCCAGACGAGCACGCGCGTGAGCGCCTCGGGGAACACCTCCCAGTCCATCTCCGTGTGCACGGGACCTTCCTGCCGCACGCGCGCGGCGCGGAGCGGAAGATCCGGCACGGCGCGCACGACGTTGCGCGAATAGTAGTTGATGCCGAGGAAGTCGAAGGGGGTCTGGATGAGAGGCCAGTCGTCGGGTTCGATGACGGGCATCGAGTCGCCGTAGATCTCGAGCAGCTCTTCTGGATACGAACCGAGGAAGACCGGGTCGAGATATTGGCGATTCATGTAGGCGTCGGCGCGGCTCGTGGCGGCGAGATCTTCGGGCGAGTCGGTGGCGGGATACTTGGGCTCGAGGTTGACGACGAGTCCGATCTCGTGCTGCCCGCCGCACGCGCGGTAGTCGCGCACCGCGGCGCCGTGTGCGCGGAGAAGATTGTGCGTTACAATGGGCGCCTCGCGGAAGTTGCGATGCCCGGGCGCGAGCACGTTGGACACGTAGCCGCCATCCATCACGACCCACGGCTCGTTGAGCGTCACCCACTTCGGAACGCGATCGTCGAACGCGCGAAAGCAGTGGTGCGCGTACTCGGAAAACCAGTGCGCGACGTCGCGATTGAGCCATCCGCCGCGCGCGTCGAGCGCTTCGGGGAGATCCCAGTGGTAGAGCGTCACCATCGGTGCAATGTTCGCTTCGAGCAGCGCGTCGATCAGCTTGTCGTAGAAGGCGATGCCGGCGTCGTTGACGCGCCCAGTTCCTTCCGGCAGTATCCTCGACCACGCGATGCTGAAGCGATAGGACGTGAGCCCGAGCTCGCGCATGAGCTTCACGTCGTCGCGGAAGCGATGGTAATGATCGGTGGCGATGTCGCCGGTGTCGTCGTTGACGACGTTGCCAGGCGTGTGCGCAAAGCGCTCCCAGATGCTCGGCCCTGCGCCGTCGGCGAGCGGATATCCTTCGATCTGATACGCCGACGTGGCGGCGCCCCAGAGAAATCGATCGGGAAAGCGATAGTCGCGACTCATCTCGATAGGCGGTGTGTATGGCGAGCGTAACGCTGAAAGGCGTCAAGAAAGTATATCAGCAAGGTGGCCGGGACGTTATCGCGGTCCATGGTGTCGACCTCGAGGTGAAGGACGGCGAGCTCGTGGTGCTCGTCGGCCCGTCGGGTTGCGGCAAGAGCACGACGCTGCGGATGGTCGCCGGCCTCGAGTCGATCAGCGCGGGCGAGCTGTTCATCGATGATCGCAAGGTGAACGACGTGCCTGCGAACGATCGCGACGTGGCGATGGTGTTTC